>JBMNPV010000030.1:0-20691 GCA_050943775.1 Oscillospiraceae bacterium | reverse complement strand
ACGGGGAGATCTCGTTGTCGATGACCGCAAGATCGCAGCCATGCGCCCAGACAAGCTCCTTCATCTCTGCGACCTTGCCCTCCCCGAGAAAGCAGTGGGGGTCGGGCGTCGGACGGCTTTGCAGAACATAGGCGACGGCTTCGCCTCCCGCCGTTTCCACCAGAGCGGCAAGTTCCTCCATGCTGGTTTCGGTGGAGCGCTCGTCCGGGGACATCACATCGGCGGAAAGACCGGCTAAAATAGCTTTTTCTTTTTTGATTTCCATCAATTCGTCCGTTTCTTTGTTTTGTTGGCCCGGTGCAGCGTCGGGGGAAGCGGCGCCTTCCCGTCGGGGGAAGTGTCCTCCATGCGCTCAACGAGCTTTTCAAACTGCTTCTTCCTTGTAATATCGATGCTGCACATGAGGAAACTCCCTCCGGAGATCTCGACCAGTGTGGAAGAGATCCAGCGCAGCTCGCCATTTTGCCGGATACGGTATTCGATGGTCGTGGGGTACTGCACGCGCTCGGCGTGTACGTCGAGCACCAGTGCTTCCACACGCTCGCGGTCCGGCGGATAGATGATGTTGTCCAGCCAGTTCCGCTCGCGCTTATCCAGATCGTCCGGCGCTGTGGTACAGCGCTGCCGTCCTTCGCTCAGCATGCGGAACAGGTTGGCAGAATAGTTGAACTCATAGATAGAGTCGAAGATACTGTAAAGTGCTTCACTGTATTTGGTGAGCTCCTTTTCGCGCTCTGCGCGTATGCGCTCCGTCGCGTCGATGAAGGAAATGCAGATCAGTGGTTCCTGCACCGTACCGCCGACGTGTTTGATATAGCAGCGATAGTTACCGACACTGCCGGTGTACGTGAACCGGCGGACTTCCAGCCGCTGGACCTTTTCCGTCCGCACGGCGACACGCACGGCCTCGCACAGCGCTTCGACATCGTCCGGGAACACCTGCGTGAGCACATTGAGCGAGTGACGGCTGAACGCGCCCATGTCCGGGTAACCGAGCAGTTCAATATAGGCACGGTTCACGCGGATCGCCTCGAGCCGATTATTCGAAAAGGCGTAAAGGCCGAAGCCGCCGAAGATACCGTCAATCAGCGCTGTAACAAGGCTGTCCGCTCCCAGAACGGCGTTGATGTTTTCGAGTGTGATCGCGGCGGGCTTTTCACAGGACTGCGCGGTGATAATGCCTTCTTGCAGCTTCGTTTCAAATTCCTCGCGCGGAATGGGGCGGGAATAATAGTAGCCCTGGATCATGTCGCAGCCGAGCGTGCGCAGAAAGTCGATCTGCTCGCGGGTCTCGACGCCCTCGGCCACAGCGGGGATGCCGAGCCATTTTGCCATGCGGATGACGGAGGTGACAACGGTGCCGACCTTGCCGCCGCGCTCAAAGCCCTCAAGAAACTTCATGTCGATCTTGAGCTCGTCCACATCCACATCTTTGAGCATATTGAGCGAGGAAAAGCCGCTGCCGAAGTCGTCGATCGCAACGGCAAAGCCGTGCTTATGGAGACGGTCAACGACCTCTATTAGGGTCTGTCCTTCCATGATGAAGGCCGACTCTGTGAGTTCCACGACAAGATATCTGGTGTCCACATCGTATTTTTCCGCAATTGCCGCGATCCTATCCGGGAAATGCGCATCGTAAAGATGAACACGTGAGAAATTGATCGAGATGGGAACGACGGGACGTCCGGCTTGGAGCGCCTCGCTGAGCATGGAACAGACGTTATCGAACATATAATAGTCGAGTCGGCGAATAAAGCCGTTTTTTTCAAACAGCTCGATGAAGCGGCCCGGCATGATGATCTCGCCATCCGGTTTTCTCCAGCGCACCAGTGCTTCGGCACTGACGATGCTCTCACTGTTGAGGCTGTATTTTGGCTGATAGTACGCGATGAATTCCCCGTTTTCAAGGCCGCTCATCATGTTTCCGACAAGCGCGGCATCCTCTTTCTGACATTCGAGCATGGAGTCGTCGTAGATCGCGATACCGGTGGTGAACTTGTATTTGATCGTGTTTTTGGCGATGGAGGCATAGTCCGTCATCTCGTTGATATGCATAGTGCGGTCTGAGATCTGGTAGATGCCGGCGCAGAGGAAAAACGGCAGCCCGCTGTCCCGCGAGGAGTGGACGCATTCGCGCAGGGTCGCATAGATATCCTCTTTTGTGTCGCGGCAGAGATACCAGACGAAATGGTCGGCATAGAGCCGCCCGGCAACGTCGTGTTCCTGCGTATGGGCGCCGATAATTCGCGCGATCGTGCGCAGAAGTTCATCTCCCGCCTCGAAGCCATAGAGCGTGTTATAAGAGCGGAAGGCAACGACTTCAAAGGAGACGAGCGCGCAGATCTTTTCCGGCGGAGCCTTTTCAAGCTCTGCCATCGTGCGCTTTTCAAAGCCGCACTTGTTGTAAAGCCCGGTGAGAGGATCGACGGTATAGGCAATGCGGCTGCCGCGGTGTTCTGCCGCGACCGTGAGCCGCTGGCGGTGAAGAAGATCGACGAGCACAAGCGCGAGCAGCGCGGAGAGAAGCACAAGTCCGCCCATAAATTCCGCCTGCCGCGTTGTGTGCAGGGAGCTGATTTTCACGTAGTCGGCGCGGATGTAATCAAGTATGTACCAGCCGTTGATACCGATAGGATGGCAGGTATAGTAGCCGTCTCCGCTCGTAATGCAGCGGTCGGCGATGTCAATGCTGTTCGCGCGGCTGCTGCCCAGAGCGCTGCGGAGATGCTCGAGAGAACCGGAGGGGAGAACACCGCGGTCCTCAAGTGCGGCAAAAGCGGTGAATAGATTGGACTGATCTGCAAAGAGGGGGATCTGACTGCCGCCGGCAATGATCTGCCCGCTGCGGTCAAAAAGAAGCGTTTTGAAGGCGACCTGACTGCCGCCGTGGTTGAGCAGTTCCAGAAGAGAAGCTTCGGAGAGAAAGCCGACCAGAGCCTGCGTCTGCCCGTCCGCACTCGAAAAGGGTACGGCAAGCGCAAAGCAGGGGGCGCTGTCGAGCACGTAGGGCTCAATACAGCGTTTTCCGGCAAGCGCATTCGCATAAAACTGTTCGCCGGTAACGGTGACAGGTGCACCGCTGCTGTCGAAAAGGAGAGCGTCCTGTCCGATGAGTTCTATGCGGCTGAAAGGCATGAAGCCCTGAACGGAGGAGATGCAGCTGCCCCTATCTTCCGGAGCGAGGAGCGAGAGACGCGTGCCGAGAGCGCTCAGAGAATCAAATGTATCGTTGAGTTCGGTCAGAAAGAGCTGACTTTGGAGATAGCCGGGCTGATAGACGAGCCGGTCCTTCTGAATGGTCAACTGCATTTCCACATTTGAGCGGTACAGAACAAAGAGCGTGATTATGCCCGCTACAAGGGAGATGGGGATGGTAATGGCAATTATATAGTTTTTGGTTTGCATTTTCACTGCTTTGGTTGCTCCTGCTTCTTGATAGGTCTGGTTTCCATGCCGGCCGAAAAGAAATGCCGTGCCCCGGAATAAGAGCGGCGCGCGGCGGTTCACTGCGGAGGATCGTTCTATTTTATTTATTATAATAATTATACACGTTTCTTTTGACAGGTCAACGGGGTCCTGTCTAATTCTGCTGAGAAATCGCTATTTTGTCAATGCGCATAAATTAAAACGCTAAATAATTAAATAGATAGGAAAGCTTACTCTTTGCTGCGCGCGAGAGCCGCCGCATAGAGCTCGTTTCTGGAAAAACCACTGTCTTCGGAGGCCAGCTTCGCCGCCTGCCGCAGACTTTTTCCCTCAGCGCGGTAGGCATCCACGCGGGCAAGTGCTTCGTCCATCGTCGCCTGCGGTACATCCGATTCCGGCTTTCCGGCGATGACGAGGACGTATTCCCCTTTCGGGGGAATCGTTTGATAGAGTTCAAGCGCACCGTCGATCGTCGTGCGGATGACCTCCTCGTGAATCTTCGTAAGCTCGCGGCAGAGACTCAGCGGACGCTCGCCGCCGAAAACGCCCTTGAGATCGCCGAGCGTCTGCACGAGCTTGTGCGGTGCTTCGTAGATCACCATCGTGCGTTTTTCGTCGCGGAGGGAGTCGAGATGCTCAGCGCGGGGTTTGCCCGCCGTTGAGAGAAAGCCCTCAAAGGTGAAGCGCTGGGTCGGCTGCCCGCTCATCGCGAGCGCCGTCACGACCGCGCAGGGGCCGGGAATACAGGAGACCGTGATGCCCGCCTCGCCGCAGAGCCGCACAAGGTCCTGTCCCGGATCGCTGATCGCGGGGAGACCCGCGTCCGAAACGAGGGCGACGTTTTCGCCCGCGAGCAGCCGCTCAACGATCTTCTCGCCGCTCATGGCACGGTTGTGTTCAAAATAGCTGATGAGCGGCTTTTTGATGCCGAAATGGTTTAAGAGCTTCAGAGTGACGCGCGTATCTTCGGCGGCGATAAAGTCCGCGTTTTCGAGTGTCTCAATGACACGCGGAGAAACGTCCGAGAGATTGCCGATGGGCGTCGCGACAAGATAGAGAGTTCCGCTCATGATGGTCTTCCTTCCTTTGGGGCGCAGGGCCCGCGCCTATAAATTCGTTGTACTTCGGCAGAGTCCGAACCGCTTTCGTCCGTCAAAACAAGGGGGGCCTCAAAAACAAGGCCTTTTCCTCCACCGCGCCGGCCTTCGACCAGAACGAGACTTGGCGCGCGGCCGGGGAACGCGGCGACCTCGCGCAGACGCTTGGGCTCGATGCCCGCTGCCGTCATCGCGCAGAAAAGCTCGCTGAGCCGCTCCGGGCGGTAGACGACAAAGAAACTTCCGCCCCAGCGCAGCGCCCATTTGGCGGCGGCGCAGAGATCAGCGAGCGTGCAGCTTTTTTCCTCCCGCGCGTGCGCCCGGCTCTCTGCCGGGGCGCTGTAGCCGGAGCCTTCCGCAAAATAGGGCGGGTTTGAAACGACGATGTCGAAGCTCTCCGCCGGGATGAGACTGCGCAGCTCCCGCAGGTCGCCCTCCAGAACACGGCAGCGCTCGTCGAAGCCGTTTTCGGCAAGGTTCCGCCGTGCGAGCGCCGCAAAGTCCGGCTGGATCTCGACGCCCGTGACGGCGACCGTTTCCTCCCGTGCCGCGAGCAGCACCGGAAGAACGCCCGCGCCGCAGCCGAGGTCAAGCACCCGCGCGCCCCGCCGCAGCCGCGTAAAGTCCGCAAGCAGGACGGAGTCGGTCGAAAGACGGGGACTGTCTTTATATTGTAGAAAGCGCGGCCCGCCGGGCCACAGTTCGTCGAAATGTTCCATAGAGTCTCCCGTTTCGCCAAAGAAAAGAGCCCGCCGGAACCCGGCAGGCTCTTTTCTCTGAGAAAAGTTTTTTATTTCTCGACGATTGCGCCCGTCGGGCAAGCGTCTACGCAGGTGCCGCAGGAGAGGCACTTATCGGGGTCGATCTCGTAGTGCTGATCACCTTCGGAGATAGCGCCGGCAGGGCAGCTGTCCGCGCAGGAGCCGCAGGAAATGCAATCGCTTTCGATGGTGTACATTTTTTATATTCCTCCTTGGTTTGTTGTTCCTCACTGCTTCGCCGCACGCTTTTTACCGGGCGCAAAAAGAGGGCGACAATTGAGATGAAACTATTATAGCATATGATTTTCTGATTTCAAGCAATTTCTATCGCGTTATGTATAAAACCTGAATTGTGTGGAAAAAGTAATAGGTGAGCTGCCCAAAAACAAAAAACGAGAAAACGAGAGATATCGGGAGAGAACATTTGAAAATGAGAGCAAATGATGCTACAGTGAAAAATCATAAGCAAGAATTGGTCAGGAATGGTCAAATCAAGACTTGCGGTTTTGACCTTTTCTGACTAATATAATATCTGCAAGGTCAAAGAAAGTCAAAGTCAGATAAACACAAACAGATACGATCCTGCAAGAGGTGAGGCCATGGGAACGAGCGATAGAATAGCAGATTTCATTTTGGGCATTTTGGAAGATGAAGGCGGAAGCGCGGAACTGCAAAGGTCCATTCTCGCGGAGAAATTCCGCTGCGTGCCCAGCCAGATCAACTATGTGATCTCGACCCGCTTTTCCCCGGAGCACGGCTATTTGGTCGAGTCCCGGCGCGGCGGCAACGGTTACATCCGCATCACCCGCGTGCAGGCAACGCCGAAGGCGCTCATCATGCACACGGTCAACGCAGTCGGAGACGAGCTGTCGCCCCGCACGGCGGCGGCGTTCGTTTCAAATCTGCTCGGCGAGGAAGCGCTTGATGAGCGCTCCGCGGCCCTCATCCTGACGGCTGTCGGTGACAATGCCCTGCGGCCCATCGCTCCCGAACATCGCGACATTGTCCGCGCGAGCATCTTTAAGCAGATGCTTGTGTCGGTCCTGGCGGATACGGAAGGGAACGAATAACGATCTATACACAATGGCCAAACGCCGAAAAGCGGCGGCCCAAACTATTATTTGTGACTTTAAAAAGGAGGTCAACATCATGAAGTGCGAAAAATGCGGCAACAATGTAGCTACGTTCCATTATCAGTCGATCATAAACGGTGAACGCGAGGAATACCACCTCTGCGAGACCTGCGCCAAAGAAGAGGGTTTCGAGGAGATGATGGATTTCCGTCAGCACGCGATGGCGATGTGCAGCAACATCATGCGCCAGCCGTTCGGCAGCCTGCTCCAGAGCTTCTGGAACGAACCGTTTGGTATGCTGACAGACAGCATGTTCGGCAGAGCCTTCTGGCCGACGCTTGCGGCGCCGGGATTCGCGGAAAGAAAGCTGCCGGAAAACGAGGCGAAGGCCGCCACCGTTACACCGGAACCCGTCAAGGATATTCCGAAGGACGCGGGTGAGGCTTTCCGGAAAAAGAGAGAACTCTACGCCCTCAAGCACCAGATGCGCGAGGCGGTCCGGAAAGAGGAATTTGAGAAGGCAGCAGAACTGCGCGACAAGATCCACGCTTTGGAAAATGCTCAGTAAGCAATGCCCGGCCGCCGGTCGGCGACCGGGCACTTTTGAATAAATGCTATTTCGAGGAGGTATGCAAATGCGATACCAAGATAGATTTACACAAAGGGCGCAGTCGGCGCTCACCAAGGCACAGGAAGCGGCGCAGGAAATGGGTCACAGCTATGTGGGGACCGAGCATATCCTCCTCGGAATCGCACAGGAGAACGAGGGACTCGGCGCAAAGGTCCTGCATGACAACGGTCTCGACGAGGAACTGATCCGGGAACTCATTGAAAAATTTGTCGGCCGGGGCGCGCCGGGCATTCCCGCGCAGGGACTGACGCCGAACGCCAAGCGTGTTGTGGAGCTTGCCATTATGTGCGCAAATCAGCTCGGCCACAGCTTCATCGGCACAGAGCATCTGCTCATGGGCCTTCTGCGGGAATCGGACTGCGCCGCAACGCGGCTGATCGGCTCTACCGGCGCGGATATCAACAAACTCTATACCGACATTGTCGATATCTTCCGAAGCTCCGACTACCGTCCCCAGCAGAATCAGCCGGTACAGACGGCTTCGACCGGGCGCGGCGGCAAGGGGAAATCCGATACCAAGACCCTTGACCAGTTTTCGCGCGACCTCAATAAAGCAGCGCTGGACGGAAGTCTTGACCCGGTCATCGGCAGGGAAAAAGAGATCCAGCGCGTCATCCAGATTTTGTCCCGCCGCACGAAGAACAACCCCGTTTTGATCGGCGAACCGGGCGTCGGAAAGACGGCCATCGCCGAGGGTCTGGCCCAGCTCATCGCTGCGGGCGACGTTCCGGAGGATCTGCGCGACAAACGCGTTGTGTCGCTCGATCTTACGGGGATGCTTGCGGGTACAAAGTACCGCGGCGATTTTGAGGAGCGGATCAAGGCCGCGATCTCCGAGACCAGCAAGGCCGGAAACATCATTTTGTTTATCGACGAGCTGCACACCATTATCGGCGCAGGCGCCGCCGAGGGCGCGATTGACGCTGCGAATATCATAAAGCCCGCGCTCGGACGCGGCGAAATCCAGGTCATCGGCGCGACGACGCTCAACGAGTACCGCAAGTATATCGAAAAGGACGCCGCCCTTGAGCGCCGCTTTCAGCCGGTCATGGTCGAGGAACCGACCCCGGAGGAGAGCATCGAGATCATCAAGGGCCTGCGGGATAAGTATGAGGCGCACCACAAGCTGACCATTACGGACGAGGCCATTGAAGCCGCTGTCACGATGTCGGGCCGCTATATCAACGACCGCTATCTCCCGGACAAGGCCATCGACCTCATGGACGAGGCCTGCTCCCGCGTCCGCATGAAAACGCTGACGCCGCCGAACGATCTGAAGGACATCGAAAAGCGCATCGACGCCATCGTCAACGAAAAGGAAGCCGCGATCAAGGCCCAAAATTTTGAACAGGCGGCAAAACTCCGCGACGAGGAAAAAGCCGTCCGGGAGGAACTCGAGGAGGCCCGCAAGAAGTGGGATGATTCCCGAGCGGGGCAGCGCAGCGGAAAATCCGTTTCAGCGGAGGATATCGCGGAGGTCGTTTCCGGCTGGACAGGCATCCCGGTCACAAGTCTGACGGAGAGCGAGAGTGAGCGCCTGCTGAAGATGGAGGAGATCCTCCACCGCCGCGTGATCGGTCAGGACGAGGCCGTGTCAGCCGTGGCCCGCGCGATTCGACGCGGCAGGGTGGGACTCAAGGACCCGAAGCGCCCGATCGGCAGTTTCCTGTTCCTCGGTCCGACAGGCGTTGGCAAGACCGAATTGTGCAAGGCTTTGGCGGAGGCCGTTTTCGGGGACGAGAACGCGATGATCCGCATTGATATGTCCGAATATATGGAGAAACACACGGTCTCGAAGCTCATCGGCTCGCCTCCGGGCTATGTCGGCTACGACGAGGGCGGTCAGCTCACCGAGAAGGTCCGCAGAAAGCCCTACTCCGTCATTTTGTTCGACGAAATTGAGAAAGCGCATGAGGACGTCTTTAACATCATGCTCCAGATCATGGACGACGGCGTGCTGACAGACTCGCAGGGCCGCAAGGTCAACTTTAAAAACACGATCATCGTCATGACCTCAAACATCGGCGCGCGCAACATTACAGACCGGCAGAAAAAACTCGGCTTTGCGAGCGCGGACGAGAGAGATGGCGTCAAGTCCGTCGAGGAGATCCGCGAGCTTGTGATGAAGGACCTGAGAAATACCTTCAAACCGGAATTTTTGAACCGCATTGACGACATCATCGTTTTCAGCCAGCTCACGCGCGAGAACATCCGTCAGATTGCAAGCCACATGATCGACACCGTTACCGAGCGGCTCAAGGGACTCGGCCTGGGCCTTTCCGTCACAGACGAGGCGCTCGACAAGCTTGCCGAGCAGGGCTTTGACCCGGTTTACGGTGCGCGGCCGCTGCGTCGCAAGATACAGACGGCTGTTGAGGATCAGGTCGCTGAAAAGATGCTGGACGGCACGCTCAAGGAAGGCAATACGGCGAGAGTGCTGCTTGAAAGCGACAAAATCGTTGTGGATAAGGCATGAATTGTTGTGGATAAAGACTAAAATCCGAAATAATCTTTAAAATCTTTTTCTCTTATGATAAAATACTCCCGTTCGCTCAGGCGAGCGGGAGCGTTTTCTCGTCCCGTACAGCGCATATTTATGTATTTTATGGGTGGCGGTATCCGCCGGCGCCCCAGAAGTTCGGAGGGAATTATACATGGACAGTCTTGATATAGCCGTCTCGACCATTCCCGCGCAGCAGATGACTAAGGAAGAGCGCTACAAGAGCATGATCGAATATCTGAACACAGTCGAGGATTACAATTATCACAACGGCATGAAGTTGATAGAGCTGCGCGACAACTACGCCGCCTGTAAGGTCGAGCTTACGCCGGAAACCATGAATTCACAGGGCTTTGCCCACGGCGGTATCATTTATTCACTGTGCGACCTTGCTGCCGGATACTCGGTCATGTCGGAAGATAACCGGCCGGTGACCCAGCAGGGAAACATCAACTACCTCCGCCCCGCGGTCGGCGAATATTTGATCTGCCGGGCAGAACCCATCAAGCTTGGCAAAAAGGTTTCCGTCGTTGAGTCGAAAGTCACCGACGACCAGGACCGTTTGGTTGCCGAGGCGACATTCACAGTCGTCTATATATAAAAAACAGGAGCTGCTTGCAGCTCCTGTTTTTTTCCGCGCTGCGCCGTGTGGAAAGGTTTTAAAAAATGTGCGGCGGTTTGTGAAGCGCCGCACATTTTTATCCCCCCGGGGGGCTTGTGTGCGGCTTTACACTTTGGTAGGATAATGGCACGAAAAAACCGGCGGCGCGGCCGTCAGTACGAGAGAGGATGAACTGTTTTGCATATTCCCGATAACTATCTGAGCCCGTCCACCTGTGCGGTCATGGCAGCGGCTATGGTCCCGGTCTGGGCTGTGGCGATCAAAAAGGTCAAGAAAGAGGTCAGCAAAACGAAAATGCCCCAGCTCGGCATCTTCGCGGCGCTCTCTTTCCTGATGATGATGTTCAATGTTCCACTGCCCGGCGGCACGACGGGACACGCTGTCGGAGGCACGCTCGTCGCGATACTCATGGGTCCATCTGCCGCCTGTATCTCAGTTTCCGTTGCGCTGATGGTACAGGCTCTGCTCTTTGGCGACGGCGGAATTCTTTCTTTCGGAGCAAACTGCTTCAACATGGCTTTCCTGCTCCCGTATGTTGGCTACTACCTCTATAAGTTCATTCGGGAACGTTTTCCTTCCAGGGGCGGAGAAACAGCTGGCGTGATTATCGGCGCCTACTTCGGTCTTGTCGTTGCTTCGCTGGCGACGGCCGTGGAGTTCGGCATACAGCCGCTGCTCTTTAAGGACGCGGCTGGACAGGCGCTCTACTGCCCCTACGGCCTGGACGTATCCATTCCGGCCATGGTCATTCCGCATCTTGCGGTCGCCGGTCCGGTCGAGGCGGTTTTCACCCTGCTGATCGTGAACTTCGTCAAGAAGGTCTCCCCCGATATGATCGAGGAGACACCGGCAAAGAAGACCAAGGGCATCTGGGGACTTCTGCTCGCGCTGATCTGCCTTACCCCGATCGGCCTGCTTGCCACCGGCACCGCCTGGGGCGAATGGGGGAGCGACGAGATCGCCGAACTGGCAGGTTATACGCCGCAGGGCATGTCGGATGGCCTGAGTTTCAACGCACTGATCCCCGACTATTCCATGAACGGAATGCCGGATGTCCTCGGCTACATCCTTTCCGCAGTGCTGGGCGTTGCGATCCTCATCATTGCCTTCAAGCTCCTTGGGAGCGCGAAGAAGGACGATGCCATGCTTTCTACACAGGCAAAGTGACAAAAACCGTTTACATAGTATGCGAAAGAGGGTATAATGTCTGCGTCTGCCGCAGGCAGTATGCCCTCTTTTAATTCCGAAGGGAGTCTTTTCATGGAAGCAATGCCCGAGTGGCTGACGGTGACGGAAACCTATGACCCGCCGTCCGACAAGGACCGATTTATTGACAAGAGCATATTGTCCTTCATCGGTCTTATTTCAAAGATCAAACAGCAGAGCGGGCATGAGCACGACAGGCTCTGGGTCTCGCCTGTGTTTAAGCTGGCATTCACATTTTTATATATTGTCCTTGTGTCATCCTCGCGGCAGTTCGCGTACGTCTACGTTATGCTCACATATATCGTCCTCGTTCTCGCGCTGTTGCCGGCGGCGGATATCCGCAAGTGTCTCAGAGGGGCGTTTGTGGCGACGATCTTTACGTACATCATCCTGCTGCCCTCCGCTCTGCACGGCAACAGCTACAGCATCACGATGATCCCGGCAAAGGTCTTTGCGAGTATCACGGCGGTGAATATCCTCTCCTACTCTACGCGCTGGGACCATATCATCGCGTCTTTAAAGCGCTTTTATTTCCCGGATATGTTCATCTTCGTTTTCGACATCACGATAAAATATATCGTGATGCTCGGCGAGTTTGCGCTGCAAATGCTATACGCGCTCAAACTGCGTTCCGTCGGTCATAATAAGTCGAAATATGGTTCCATCGGCGGCGTTGGTGGAACGCTTTTCATCAAGTCGCGCGCCATGTCCGAGGAGATGTACAACGCCATGGAGTGCCGGGGCTTCACCGGGGAATACCATGTGACGGACAAGTTTAAATTCACGGTGTATGACGGCGTCTACTGCGCGCTCAATGCCGGATTTATCTGGATGTTTATCTACTTTCAAAATGTAGCGTGAGGGTTTGCACATGATCGAATTGGAAAATGTCAGTTATGCCTATGAGGGTGCGCTCGCGCTCGACAGCATCAACTTTAAAATTGAAAAAGGGGAGTCGCTTTGTCTGCTCGGCCCGAACGGCAGCGGCAAATCAACACTTCTAAAGCTGATAAACGGGCTGATTTTCGCGACCGCCGGGAGTTATAAATTCGACGGCGAGGAGATCACCCAAAAAAAGCTCAAGGACGTCAAGTTCTCAAAGCGTTTCCACCAGCGGCTCGGCTTTGTATTTCAGGACAGTGAGGCCCAGCTTTTCTGCTCCAATGTTTACGACGAGATCGCGTTCGGCCCGCGCCAGATGGGCATGGACGAGCAGGCGGTTGAAAAACGCGTGAACGACTGTCTTGCACTGCTGCGCCTTGAGAGCTTCAAATCCCGTCAGCCCTACCACCTCTCCGGCGGCGAAAAGAAAAAGGTCGCCATTGCGGCGACACTGGCGCTCAACCCGGAGGTTCTGATTCTGGACGAGCCTATGAACGGGCTTGACCCGCGCACGGAGCGCTGGCTGGCGGCCTTTATCGTTGATCTCAACCGGGCCGGTAAGACGGTCATCACCTCGACACACAATCTCGAGCTTGTGCAGGAGATTTCGCATCGCGCGATCTTGTTCGACGAGTCGCACCGCGTCGCCGCCGACCTGCCGACGGAAAAGCTCTTGGAGGACATTGACCTTTTAAAGCGCGTCAACCTCGTGGATGAGTTCTATCATGTCCATGAGGACCACGGGCACGAGATGTTCCACATACACAACTATTAAGGCGGCAGGCAGAGCCATAGGGGGTTTGCAGCTGCGGTGTCCGTAAAAAGATGGCTCGGAGAAAAAATTCTCCGAGCCATTTGGTTTTTTCGGGTTTCAATCACCGTTACTTTCCGAGCTGAACGGTCTTGACGTAGGCATTGTAGACCGCCGAAGCGACCGAGCCGCGGAAACCGCCGCGCTCGAGCGTTTCGACGCCGACGATCGTCGAACCGCCGGGGGAGCAGACAGCGTCCTTGAGCTCGCCCGGATGCTTGCCTGTTTTAAGGACCATTTCCGCCGAGCCGAGCACCGCCTGCGCCGCAAAGCGCTGCGCCTGCTCGCGCGGCACGCCGTTCATCACGCCGCCGTCCGCGAGCGCTTCGATGAACATGTAGACGTAGGCCGGGGAGCAGCTGAAAACGGGCGTTGCCGCGTCGATGAGACTCTCGCTGACGGGTTCTACCATGCCGCCGGGCGCAAGCGCCGCACACAGCGCCTGAACGTCCGCGTCCGAAACGGTCTCGTCTCTCGCCATGAGGATAAGGCCCTTGCCGACCGCGACGGGCGTGTTCGGCATCAGGCGCACGACCGGAAGCTCGACACCGTTTTCTGCGAGCATCTCTTTGACGCTTTCAATCGGCGTGCCGGCGGCGATGGAAACGATCACTTTCTCGCCCTTCAGCGCTGGGGCGATCTCCGCGATCGCCAGCTTCTCGATCTTCGGCTTGACGCAGAGAAAGACGTAGTGTGCGGCTTCGACGGCTTTCAGCTCATCCGTCGCGGCGGTGCAGCCGGTCTTTTCGGCAAGCGCGGCGAGCTTCGCGGCGTCCCGGTCATAAATTGCGACGTTCTTTGGCTCGACCGCGCGGCAGACCGCCTCAACGAGCGCCCCGCCCATATTGCCCGCGCCGATGAATACAAATGTATTTTCCATGATGAGATCTCCTTTTCACGCCGCAAGGAAAAGCGGCACAGCTGCTTTATTTATACTCCGATTTGCCGAAAAATTCAGCAAAATAGTCGCGCTCGGCCTGCTCCTCGGCCTTTCTCTCCGCCTCGGCGGGGTCGGAGGGCGCTTCGTCGTCAAATTCGACTGAAAAATCGTCCGGCGCGCCGCGCACTGCCATGGCGGGCTGCCGTTTTGACGCCTTTTGCTTTGCGCCTTTTTTGTGCACAGGCTGCGGACTTGGCTCCGGCAGGTCGTCGAAGAAGGAGGGCTCCTCCGACATGGCCGCAGCAGCCGCAACGCGGCGTTTATAGCGCGCGACGATGCTGCAATACCATGCGATGAGGAAGATGACGACTGCAAAGAAAGCAAAGGCTCCCGGCGTGAGCAGCGTCTTTTTCATACGCATACGAAGGTACTGCGAATAGCTCAGGTCGACCGAATTGGACGCGAGAAGCTTGGCTGTCCCATAAATCGTGCCGTTGCGTTCGGCGGAGATCTCGCCGAGCACCGCGCCCGCCTCGATCGGGGCGGTCAGCTTCTTCTGGCCGTCCGCCTCGCTGTAGATCGTGATTTTCTGCGTGAAGTCGGAGATGTCCTCGTCCTTCGCGACGAGAACTTTGACGCTGGCCTCCGGATGCACCGCGACCGTGTCGGCCTCCCGGCCCATTGCGACCGGGACGTCCTTCACATTTTCGGTCATTTTGATGACTTCGCGGTATTCAAAGTTGTCAAAGGCCCATTGGTAAAGCGTTTGTGTGTCGGCGTAGTTGGTGTAGATGGTGTCGTTCGCCTCGGGAATGGCCTTGCCGCCGAGCGCGACACATATGAGCTTGACGCCGTTTTTGGAGGCCGAGGAGACGAGACAATAGCCTGCCTCGGCCGTGACGCCGGCCTTCATGCCGGCAGCGTATTGATAAAAGTAGCGCCCGTACTTCGGCGCGTCCTGATTGAGCAGGCCGTTGCCGTTTGTGAGCTGACGCTCGTCCGACGCATTGGTCGCCGGCACGGTGCGTGAGAGCGTGCCGCAGATCTGCATAAAGAGCGTGTGCCCGTAGGCTTCGCGGGCGATCTTTGCGAGGTCGCCCGCAGTGGTGTAGTGGTTGGCATTCTGCGCGCCGCTGACATTCGCGAAGTTTGTAGCGGTGCAGCCGAGGTCCTTCGCGCGCGTGTTCATCGCGGCGACAAAGGCCTCCGTGCTGCCGGAGATGTGCTGCGCGATGGCGGCGCAGGCGTCCGCCGAAGAAGCGAGCATTGCGCAGTAGAGAAGATTTTCAAGCGTTGTCGTCTCTCCCGTGGCGAAGGCGACGGTCTTTGCGTCGTCACTCTGCGCGGCGGAGAGCCCGTCTGCGGTGACTGTGACCGCGTCTGAAAGTGCCGCCTTGCCGTTTTCGATGGCCTCCACCGCGATTAGGACCGTCATGATCTGCGAAGCGGCGGCGGGGTAGGCCTTGGCGTCCGCTCCCCGCGAGAAGAGCACGTTTCCGGTGGCGGCGTCCGCGAGCACAAGCCCGGACGACTGCACGGAAGGCTGCTCAAGCGCTGCCGCGCGCAGCGGCGCCGCAAACGGCACAAGAAAAGAGAGCAGCAGAAATATGGAGAAAAACTTAAACTTTTTCATAGGCATCTCCGCAAATTTATGATATATTGTCAATAATAGAACGTATGGAAAAGAAAAACCCGATACTGTTTTCCATTATACGAAAAAAAGGCCCGAAAAGCAACCAAAAATGTCTGCCTTTGCAGGAGAGCACCGCAGACCGCGGGAGGGACGGACCCTTGAAACTCCGAAAATATGAAAAAGTATGGCTGATGATCGCCTTGCTCTGCGCGCTTGCCGCCGCTTTGGTGACGGCCGCCTGCCGGACGCCCGCAAGCGCCGCGACGCTTGTGCTTTTGCCGCTGACCCAAAGCGAAGCGCCCGCCGCGCAGAGCGCGGAGGAGACGCTCGTGGACATCAACACGGCGAGCGTGGACGAGCTTGACGCGCTGCCCGGCATCGGACCGGCGCTTGCACAGCGCATTGTCGATTACCGCGCGGTCAACGGGCCTTTCCGAAAAATAGAAGAGATCATGCAGGTTCCCGGCATCGGAGCCGGGAAATTTGAAAAATTGCAAGACCGCATCACAGCAGTACAGGAGGACGGAACATGAGAATACTCGTCGTGGACGATGAAAGGGTACTCGTCAAGGGTATCAAATTTAATCTGGAGGCCGAGGGCTACGAGGTGGATACCTGCTACGACGGCGAGAGCGCCGTCGAGATGGCCAGAGCCGGGAACTACGACCTCATTTTGCTCGATCTCATGATGCCGAAGCTCGATGGGCTGGAAGCGTGCATGAAGATCCGCGAGACCTCGACCGTGCCGATCATCATGCTCACCGCCAAGAGCGAGGACACCGACAAGCTCCTCGGCTTTGAATACGGCGCGGACGACTATATCACAAAGCCCTTCAATGTATTGGAACTCAAGGCCCGTGTGCGCGCGCTGCTGCGCCGCAGCGCGATCCAAAGCAGCGCGCAGGACGATTCGGAACTCCTCACGCGCGGGAGCATTACCCTCGACACCTCGCGGCGCATTGCGCTCAAGTCCGGCACGCCGGTCGATTTGACGGCGAAGGAGTTTTCTCTCGCGGAGCTTCTGATGCGCAATCCCGGCAAGGTCTATGGCCGCGAAAAGCTCCTCGACCTGGTTTGGGGGCTTGATTATCAAGGAGATGCACGGACTGTGGATGTGCACATCCGCCGCCTGCGCGAAAAGCTCGAAGCCGATCCCGCCGCCCCGGTGTACTTCATCACGAAGTGGGGCGTGGGCTATTACTTCAGCGAAAAAACATGAAAATGTGCAGGGAGAAGCGGGCCGGGAAACCGGCCTGTTTTCACATTTTTTATCTTGTTTGGGACGCTTTTTTTCGGCAAAACGGAAAAGAGCACAGCGGGAGGCGTTTTTTCTGGACAAATACGCTAAAATGCAATACAATTACTTATTAAAGTTTCTGACTGACCAGACCGAAACTTCAGCCGCCCCCTGTGGGCGGGAGAGGTGCGCGAAATGAAAAGGCTGCCTGAAGTAAAATCCGTTACAAACAGCGTTCAGCTCAAATTTGCAGTGACTTTCCTCGTGCTCATCGCCGTTTTGGCGGTGTTTATGAACACCTATCCGACCATCGCGGCGCGCGATCTCGTTTTCTCTTCAAAAAAGGCCTCCCTTCAAAATCAGGCGGGCGTCATGTCCTCCGCCCTCTCCGCGCCGGAGGAGCTTACGAGCGACACTGTTCCGGCGGTCATGGATCAGCTCGATCTCAGAAGCCTTACGCGCGTGATCGTGACAGACGAGGATGCAAGGGTCCTCTACGACAACGCCCAGTTTGACCCTTCGGTCGGCCGCTATGCGATGCTCTCCGAGATCGCCCGCGCGCTTTCGGATGAGATCGTCTGCTATTCCGTTTACGACGGCAGGGCGTTCATGACCCGCGAGGCCATGCCCATCCGCAGCGGCGGGACGACGGTCGGTGCGGTCTATCTTTACGAATACGACGCGTCTCAGGCGGAGCTGATCGCAAGCATACAAAACCGTCTGCGCAGCGTCTCGATGCTCGTTTCCGCGGCGGCGATCGTGCTGATGTTCATTTTCAGCCGTGCGCTGACGCTACGCATAACCGAGCTTGCAAAGGCGACCCGCATCGTCTCCGAAGGAGACTACGACCACCGCATTCCCGTTTCGGGCCACGATGAGCTCTCCGAGCTTGGCATGGAGTTCAACAGTCTGACGGCCCGGCTCAAGGAGACCGAGGAACTGCGGCGCCGCTTCGTTTCCGACGCCTCGCATGAGCTAAAAACGCCGCTCGCGTCTATCCGTCTGCTGTCGGACAGCATCGTGAATTCCGAGGATATGGACGTTGACACGATGCGTGACTTCGTAAACGACATCGAGTCTGAGGCGGAGCGCCTGCAGCGGACGACCGAAAAGCTTTTGAGCCTCTCCCGTATCGACAGCGGAACGAGTCTGACGCGCGAGCGCGTGGATCTGCGGCAGGTCGTTGAAAAGACGCTCCGTCTTTTGCACCCGCTTGCAAAGGAAAACCAGGTCGCCATTACGACGGAGCTGCAAAAGGGCTGCTTCGTCTGGGGAAATGAGGACCTGCTCTATCGGGTCATCTTCAATCTCGCGGAAAACGCGGTCAAATACAATATGCCCGGCGGCACGGTCAACATCTTGCTCAGAAGCGAGGGCGAGGAAGTCGTTTTGACCGTTGCGGATACCGGCATCGGCATCCCGGACGAGGACCTGCCCCACATTTTCACCCGTTTTTACCGGGTCGACAAGGCCCGCTCGACCGATGCGGGCGGCTCCGGCCTTGGCCTTTCCATCGCGCACGACGCGGTGAAGCTCCACGGGGGCGACATTACGGTCGAAAAACAGTCGGAGGGCGGCACGCGCTTTATCGTCCGGCTGCCCGCCTGTCCGGAGAATGTACCGGAGGAGGGAGCGGACAAAACATGAAAAAGCTGTTTTCCTGCATACTGGCGCTGGCCGTCGCGCTCAGCGGCTGCGGAACACCGAAAAGCGCTTCCTGCGCGGACTGCTCCGTCTATTATCTTCGAAAGACGGCTTATCAGACGGACGGCGAGCTGCTCACCCCCGTCCAGCTCACGCTGCCTGACGGGGCGGACGCCATACATGGCGCTGTGGAGGCGCTTTCGAAAAAACCGGAGAGCGATCGGCTCCAAAGCCCGCTTCCGGATGGCGTCAGCATCACGGACGCCAAACTTGCGGACGGCGTTGTCTCCGTCGGGCTGAGCGAAGGCTATCTGGACGCGGCGCCCCTCGACCAGTCTATTCTCAAAAGTGCGCTGACGCTGACGCTCTGCTCTGTTGCGCAGGTGCGCGCCGTTTCCATCCATGTCGGAAGCGAAACGGTCGAGGGCCGGCTGACGGCGGAGGACATTATCTTGACGAACACGGTCATCAGCGCCAAAAAAGCGCAGGTACGTCTCTATTTTCCGCGCGTGAACGAGAACACGCTGGGCTGCGAATACCGCACGATCACGACCGACGACGACAACTCCGCCGAACGACGGATCTTAGAAGCCATTCTCGCGGGGCCGGAGGAGCCGGCGCTCCGCCGCGCGTTCCCGGTCGGTACGGTCATCAGCTCTGTTTACACGCAGGACGGCGTGTGCACCGTGAGCCTTTCGGGTCTCACGCCGAATGAAACTGGCCGCACAAAAACGGACGGCGAGCTCGCCGTTTACGCGGCGGTCGATTCGCTGACGGCGCTTGCGGGCGTTAAGAGCGTACAGATCATTTTGGACGGGCAGCAGAGCACATCGCTCTGGGGCTTTGACATCTCCCGTCCGCTCACGCGGAACGAAGAGCTCTTTTGAAAAAAGCAATCAGCCGTCCGGCGCGAGCCGGCGCGGCTTTGGACTTTTATAACGCTGATTTACGGAGGCATACACATGAAAATCGGAACCAAATGCGTACAGGCCGGCTACACGCCGAAGAACGGTGAACCGCGTGAGATCCCCATTTATCAGAGCACGACTTTCAAGTATGATACGAGCGAGGATATGGGAAAGCTCTTCGACCTCGAGGCATCCGGCTATTTTTACAGCCGCCTTGCAAACCCCACCTGCGACTTCGTCGCCGCGCGTATTACGGCGCTTGAGGGCGGCGCTGCGGGGATGCTGACCTCCTCCGGGCAGGCCGCGAATTTCTTCGCCGTTTTCAATATCGCGACCGCGGGCGACCACGTTGTCTGTTCCTCCGCCATCTACGGCGGTACATATAATCTTTTCAATGTCACGATGCGCAAAATGGGCATTGATTTTACCTTCGTCACGCCCGACTGCTCGGACGCTGAGCTGGAAGCGGCTTTCCAGCCGAACACCAAGGCCGTCTTTGGCGAAACGATCGCGAACCCCTGCCTTGCGGTGCTCGATATTGAGCGCTTTGCAAAGGCCGCACACAGCCACGGCGTGCCGCTCATCATCGACAACACCTTCCCGACGCCTATAAATTGCCGTCCCATCGAGTGGGGCGCGGATATCGTGACACATTCCACCACAAAATATATGGACGGACACGCCTCCGGCGTCGGCGGCGCGATCGTGGATGCAGGTCGCTTCGATTGGATGGCGCACAAGGACAAGTTCCCCGGACTGACGACGCCGGACGAGAGCTACCATGGCATTGTCTACGCCGAGAAGTTCGGCCTTGCGGGAGCGTTCATTACGAAGTGCACGGCGCAGCTCATGCGCGACTTCGGTGCCGCACCGTCCCCGCAGAACGCGTATCTTGTCGGTCTGGGACTGGAGTCTCTCGAAGTCCGTGTGCAGCGGCATTGCAGCAATGCCCAGAAGGTCGCCGAGCATCTTCAGGCCAGCGAGAAGGTCGCATGGGTCAACTACTGCGGTCTGCCGAATAACAAGTATTACGCCCTCGCACAGAAATATCTGCCGAACGGCTCCTGCGGCGTTATCTCCTTTGGACTCAAGGGCGGACGCGCCGCTGCCGAAGCCTTTATGAAAGAGCTCAAGGTCGCCATTATCGCAACGCACGTTGCCGACGCGCACACCTGCATTCTCCATCCGGCCAACGCCACGCACCGCCAGCTCTCGGAGGAAGAACTGCGCAAGGCGGGCATCCCCTCTGACCTGATACGTCTTTCCGTCGGTATCGAAGATGCGGACGACATCATTGCAGACATCGACCAGGCGCTTGCCGCCGTTCAATAAAATTCGAAAGGACCTGTGTTCATGCCGAAACTTCCAGTTCCGGACCTC
>JBMNPV010000029.1:0-21468 GCA_050943775.1 Oscillospiraceae bacterium | reverse complement strand
AGCGGCCTTTCGGACGGCGGATGTTGAAAGTTTCCAGCAGCGCGTCGAAACGGGAGCGGTCTTCGGCAAGGTCAATGCTCTCTGCGGAGGTGCCGAGAATGCGGATGCCCGCGTCGGACAGGCTGTGTGTGAGATTGATGGCGGTCTGCCCGCCGAAAGCCACGACCACGCCGAAAGGACGTTCTACTTCGATAACGTGCATGACGTCTTCGAAGCAGAGCGGCTCAAAGTAGAGCCGGTCGCCGGTGTCGAAGTCCGTCGAAACGGTCTCGGGGTTGTTATTGATGATGACGACCTCGTAGCCCAGCTCCTTGAGCGTCTTGACGCAGTGGACAGAGCTGTAATCAAACTCGATGCCCTGCCCGATGCGGATGGGGCCGCTGCCGAGGACGATGATGCGCTCCTTTTCGCCGTTAACGAGCGGGCGCGCCTCGCAGTGGGCGTCGCAGCTCGAATAGAAGTACGGCGTCTCGGCGGCAAACTCGGCGGCGCAGGTGTCGACCATCTTGTAGGAGAGCTTCAGCGGCGCTTTGACCTTGCTCCCGGAGATGCGTTCTAAGGCCTTGTCCGTGTAGCCGTAGCGCTTACCGAGCTTGTAACGGTCTTCGTCAAGGCCGTTTTTCGCGATGTCTTTCTCAAATTCCGCGAGGTTTCTGAGTTTACATAAAAACCATTTATCGATCTTCGTGATCGCATGGATCTCGTCGACCGGCACGCCTTTTTTGATTGCACGAAAGACTGTGAAAATGCGGTGGTCGTCCTGACGCGCGAGGGCGGTGCGGATATCTTCCGTTTCCTCAAATTTGGGATTGAGCGTGTCGACGCCGAGCTCCGCACCGCGGACGGCTTTCATGATGGCCGCCTCGAAGATTGGGGCGATCGCCATGACTTCGCCGGTGGCTTTCATCTGCGTTCCGAGTGAGCGGTCACAGACGACGAACTTGTCAAACGGCCACTTCGGCAGCTTGCAGACGACATAGTCGAGCGTCGGCTCAAAGCAGGCGCTGGTTTTGCCGGTGACGTCGTTTTTGATCTCGTCGAGCGTGTAGCCGAGGGCGATTTTCGTCGCGACCTTGGCGATGGGGTAGCCGGTCGCCTTGGAGGCAAGGGCTGAGGAGCGGGACACGCGGGGGTTGACTTCAATGACGGTGTAATCGAAGCTGTCCGGGTTCAGGGCGAACTGGCAGTTGCAGCCGCCTTCAATGCCCAGCTCGGTGATGATGTTCAGAGACGCTGTTCGGAGCATCTGGTATTCGCGGTCGGCAAGGGTCATGGCGGGGGCCACAACGATGCTGTCGCCCGTGTGGACGCCGACCGGGTCGAGGTTTTCCATGCTGCACACGGCGATGACGTTGCCGGCGCTGTCACGCATGACCTCAAATTCGATCTCTTTCCAGCCGGCGATATAGCGTTCCACCAAGATCTGTGAGATCGGAGAGAGGAGCAGACCGTTTGCCGCGAGGGGACGCAGATCCTCCTCGTTGTAGGCAACGCCGCCGCCCGCGCCGCCGAGCGTGAATGCCGGACGCGTGATGACCGGATAGCCGATCTCGTTTGCGACCGCGACGGCCTGCTCAACGGTGTTCGCGATGTCGGACGGGATGACGGGCTGGTTTATTTTCACCATGGTCTCGCGGAAAAGGAGCCGGTCCTCGGCCTTGTCGATGGCCTCTGCCGAGGTGCCGAGTAAACGGACGCCCGCCTTTTTGAGATAGCCCTCTTTGTCGAGCTGCATCGCGATCGTGAGACCGGTCTGACCGCCGAGGGAGGCAAGCAGGCTGTCCGGCTTTTCCTTTTCGATGATGCGCTTGACCGTCTCCGCCGTGAGCGGTTCGAGATAGATTTCGTCTGCGAGCGTGGTGTCCGTCATAATGGTCGCCGGGTTCGAGTTCACGAGAACGACGTTGACGCCCGCCTGCTTTAAAACGCGGCAGGCCTGATTGCCGGCGTAGTCGAACTCTGCCGCCTGCCCGATGACGATGGGGCCGGAGCCGATGACCAGCACTTTCTTGATGCTTTTATCCTGCGGCATTAGAGCGCACCTCCATCCATAAGGTCTATGAAGCGCTGGAACGAAAAGCGCGTGTCGCGCGGGCCGCTGTGCGCCTCCGGGTGAAACTGCATCGAATAGGCGTGCAGCGAAGGGTAGTCAAGCCCTTCGCAGGTGTTGTCGTTGATATTGATATAGCTGAGGTTGGCGATGCCCGGGTCGAGACTGTCGGAAACCACGGCGTAACTGTGGTTTTGAGAAGTTATGTAAACTCTACCCGTTTTCAGATCCCGCACGGGCTGGTTGCCGCCGCGGTGGCCATAGCGGAGCTTTTCCGTTTTTCCGCCGGCGGCGAGAGCCAGAAGCTGGTGACCGAGACAGATGCCGAAGATGGGCTTTTTGCCCAGCATCTTTTTGATCTCTGCGATGCAGACGCTGTTCTCGCTGGGGTCGCCCGCGCCGTTGGAGAGCATGATGCCGTCCGGGTCTGAGGCGAGAACTTCTTCTCCCGGGGTGTTGTAGGGATAGACCGTGACCTTGCATCCGCATGCAGTCAGTTCGCGGATGATGTTGCGCTTTGCGCCGTAGTCAATGAGCGCAACGGAATATTTTGTCTCGCCCTCCGCCGCGACAACGTAAGGACTTTTCGTGCTCGTTTCGGCGACAACGCCCGTCACCTTGTAGCTTTTCAGCTCGTCCGGGACGCTCTCGGGCTTGACGGACGTGATCTTTGCGTTCATAACGCCGGTTTCACGGATGATCTGCGTGATCTCGCGCGTATCGACGCCGCAGATGCCGACGATGCCCTGCGCCTTGAGAAATTCGTCCATCGTCTGCTCACAGCGAAAGTTTGACGGGTCACGGCACCAGTTGCGTACGACAACACCGCGCGCATGGCACTTCCAGCTTTCATAGTCGTCATGGATGATGCCGTAATTGCCCATTTCGGGGAAGGTATGCATGATGATCTGTCCGGCATAGCTCGGGTCTGTCAGCGTTTCCACATAGCCGACCACGCCGGTGGTGAACACAAGTTCACCCACCGTTTCACCAGTCGCGCCGAAAGCTTCCCCCTCAAAGACGCGACCGTTCTCTAAAATTATGTAAACCTTATCCATAACCCTCATTTCTCCGCCAGCAGCTTGACAAGGACTGCTTTCTGCGCGTGAAGTCTGTTTTCTGCCTCCTCAAAGATCTCGTCGGCGTGTGCCTCAAAGACCTCGGCCGTGATCTCCTCGCCGCGGTGTGCGGGGAGACAGTGCTGCACCATCGCGTCCGAGTGCGCGGCTGCCATGACCGCTCCGTTGACCTGATAGCCTGCGAAAGCTTTTTTGCGTTTTTCGGCCTCGCCTTCCTGCCCCATGGAGGCCCACACATCCGTGTAAATAACGTCCGCGTCCTTCGCGGCCTCAAGGACATTTGGCGTGCAGATGAAGTTGCCGTTTTCCGCGGCCCACTTCATGAGCTGCGCGTCCGGCTGGTAGTCTTCGGGGCAGGCAATGGCGACCGACATACCCATTTTGATGCAGCCGACGATCAGCGAGTTTGCCATGTTGTTGCCGTCGCCGATGAAAGTGAGCTTTAGGTCCTTGAAGCAGTGCTTGTATTCGCGGATGGTCATCAGGTCCGCGAGGACCTGGCAGGGGTGGCAGTAGTCCGTAAGGCCGTTGATAACGGGAATGGAGCCGTATTTGGCCAACGCTTCGACCTCCGCCTGATCAAAGGTGCGGATCATGATGGCGTCAAGGTAGCGGGAGAGAACGCGGGCGGTGTCCTCGATGGGTTCGCCGCGGCCGATCTGCAGGTCGCGCGAGGAGAGAAACAGCGCGTTGCCGCCGAGCTGGTACATGCCCGTTTCAAAGCTTACTCGCGTGCGCGTAGAGCTCTTTTGAAAGATCATGCCGAGGGTCTTTCCCTTGAGCAGGGGGTGCGCGATGTCATTTTTCCGCTCATATTTGAGCTGGTCGGCGAGGTTCAAGATGGAGATGATCTCGTCGGAGGAGAGGTCCGAGAGTTTTAAAAGATGTTTCATTCCGCAATGACTCCCTTCAAAATCTGTATGGCCTGCCGCAGATCCTCCCATGCAATGTTCAGCGGGGGAAGAAGACGGACTTTGTTTTTTGCTGTGAGGACTACGACGCCGCGCGCAAGGCAGGCGTTCACAATTCGCTTTGCGTCCTTTTCTGTCTCGATGCCGAGCATCAGACCGAGACCCGTGACGCTCTTGACGCCAGGGGCGCCGGTGAGTTCGTTTTTGATGTACTCGCCCTTTTCGCGGACCTCCGCAAGGAGCTTCCCGTCGATGCGCGAGAGAATACTCAGCGCGCCCGCGCAGCAGACGGGGTTGCCGCCGAAGGTCGAGCCCTGTGTGCCGGCGGTGAGCGTCGCTTCGGTCTTGCCGCCGAAAAGACAGGCGCCGAGCGGAAGGCCGCCGCCGAGTCCCTTTGCTGTCGTCATGATGTCCGGCTCGATGTGATACTGCTGCCACGCGTAGAGCGAACCTGTGCGGCCGTTGCCGGTCTGCACTTCGTCGATGATGAGGAGAATGTCCTTTTCGCGGCAGAGCACTTCGACCTTCTGTACATAGTCCACATCGAGAGGATTCACGCCGCCTTCGCCCTGGACGAGTTCCAGCATCACGGCGCAGACCGTCTCGTCGCAGAGGGAGGAGAGCGCGGCAAAGTCGTTTGCCGGGACGTAGAGGAAGCCGTCGAGGTAGGGGCCGAAGCAGTCCGGATGCAGGGCATCCTGAGCGCTTGCTGTGAGGGTCGCCATGGTGCGGCCGTGGAAGCTCTGGTTCAGCGTCACGATGTTGTGCCGCCCCGTACCGTATTTGTCAAAGGAATACTTGCGTGCGGCCTTGATCGCGCACTCGTTTGCCTCCGCACCGGAGTTGCAGAAAAAGACCTTGTGCATCCCCGTGCGTTGGCAGAGCATCTCCGCAAGCTTTGCCTGTGGCTCCGTATAGAACAGGTTTGAAAAGTGCTGGAGTTTATGAAGCTGGGCCTCAACGGCCTTGACCCATTCGGGGTCACTCACGCCAAAGGCATTTACCGCAATGCCGCTGCCGAGGTCGATGCAGGTCTTCCCGTTTTCGGCCGTTACGCGCGCGCCGCTGCCGTTGAGCGCCACAAAGGGAAAGCGTGCGTAGGTGTTAGCGATGTAGGTACTGTCGAGTTCTTGAATGTTCATAGTCTCACGCTCCAATTCTGTATGCCGCATCAGGTAAACATGGTGCCGATGCCCTCGTCCGTCAGCGTTTCGATGAGAATCGAGTGGGGAATGCGGCCGTCGATGATGAATACACGGCGCACACCGCGGCGAATGGCCTCAATGCAGCAATCGACCTTCGGGATCATGCCGCCGGAGATAATGCCCTCCCGCATGAGCTGCGGGGCTTCGGAGACACTGATGACGCGAATGAGCGTGGACGGGTCGTCCTTGTCGCGGAGTATACCGGCGATATCGGTCATGGAAATGAAGCTCTCCGCCCGGAGCGTTCCCGCGATGCGGGCGGCAGCGGTGTCGGCGTTGATGTTATAGATGTTTCCCTCGCTGTCGCAGCCGACTGTGGAGATGACAGGGATATAGCCCTTGTCGAGCACATCGAGGATCGGCTGCGGGTCGACGCTTGTGATCTCGCCGACGAAGCCCAGATCATCGCGGAGCTTTTTTGCTTCGATCATGTGCCCGTCCATACCCGAAAGACCGATGGCCCTGCCGCCGAGATTGCCGATAAGGCTCACAAGGCTTTTCGAGATCTTGCCCGCCAGCACCATCTGCACAACCTCTGCCGTTTCGGCGTCCGTGACGCGCAAACCGTCTACAAACTCGGTGGTCTTGCCCATCTTTTTCAACGTGTCGCTGATCTCCGGACCGCCGCCGTGCACCAGCACGACCTTCACGCCGATCATCGACAACAGAACGATGTCGCCCATGACCGCCTTTTTGAGTTCCTCGTTTATCATCGCGTTGCCGCCGTATTTCACGACCACGATTTTGCCGCTGTAGCGCTGGATATAGGGCAGAGCCTCGATCAGTACTTTGGCGCGCTGCGCATTCGTCGGCTTCTCGTCCATGCCGCCGCCTCCTTCAATAGAAATTATGTCAACTGCGATAGTCTCCGTTGATCTTCACATAGTCATAGCTGAGATCACAGCCGTAGGCTGTGGCCGCAGCGCTGCCGTCGCTGAGTGCGACGTCAATGATGATTTCATCCTCGGAGAGGACCGTTTTGGCGAGCTCCTCGGAGAACTCGACCGCGCCGCCGTTCCGGCAGACGTTGACCTCGCCGGCAGCGGATTTGAAAGTGACGGCAATTTTACTGACATCCGTTTCCGCCCCGGCATAACCGATCGCACAGAGCACGCGGCCCCAGTTTGCGTCCGAGCCGAACATGGCGCACTTTAAAAGGTTGGAGCAGATGATGGACTTCGCGATCTTCCGCGCGTCGTCCTGCGTCTTGCCGCCGGTGACGCGGCACTCGAGAAGCTTTGTCGCGCCTTCGCCGTCCTTCGCGATGGACTTTGCAAGCTGTATGCAGATCTCCAGCAGCGCCGTCTTGAATTCTTCGTAGCGCGGACCTTCCTCGTAGATCTCCTCGTTTTCGGCAAGACCGTTTGCGAGGACAATGCACATGTCGTTCGTTGAGGTGTCGCGGTCTACGCTGATCATGTTGAAGCTGTCCTGCACGACGTCAGAGAGCGCTTTCTGGAGCATGGCGGGGGTGATCTTCGCGTCCGTTGTGATAAAGACGAGCATGGTGGCCATGTTCGGACAGATCATGCCGCTGCCCTTGGCGATCGCGCCGATCTTTACGGGACGCGCGCCGACCATAAACTTTGCGGCGAGCTCTTTCTTAAAGGTGTCAGTGGTCATGATGGCTTCCGCCGCCCAGTCCGAGTGATTGCCGAGACTGAGCATGAGATCGGGCATCCCGTAGGCGATGGGCTCAAGCTTCAGTTCCTGACCGATGACGCCGGTCGAGGCAACGATGATGTCGTTTTGCTTGATGCCGGTGAACATTTCGACAAGCTCACACATACCCTCGGCAATCGAGACACCATTGGGATTGCAGGTATTTGCGTTGCCGCTGTTGCAGATGATCGCGCGGGCATAGCCGTCCTCAATGTGTTTCTGGGTGACCGTGATGGGTGCGCCTTTGACAAGGTTCTGCGTGTAGACGCCCGCCGCGGATGCCGGCGTGCGGCTGACGATCAGAGCAAGGTCGCGCTTTTCGTGGTTGCGGATGCCGCAGTTGATGCCGCCGGCCACAAATCCTTTCGGCGCGCAGACGCCGCCTTCAATGTATTCCATAAAGCTGTACCTCCAGAATTCTTTCGTTCAGGTCCTCCGGACACAGCCGGTGCGGACAGATGTATGATACCATATTCAGCCGTTTATGCAACTCCTTGAGAGCTTTCACGAGAGCGTCAGGCCGGTTTCAGGTGCTGCGCCGCGCATGAGGTTGAAACACTCGATCGCCGCGCCGGACGCGCCCTTTCCGAGATTGTCAAAGAGTGCGGAAATGAGCAGGCGCCCGTCTGTTCCGGAAACAAAAATTTCCATGTCATCGCGGCCCGCATAGGCGTTGGCGTAGAGCGCCGAGGGAGCTTCGTCCGATACATGCACCAGACCGCTCCGGTAGTGCGCCTGATAGACGGCGCGTAGCTCGTCCGCCGAGGGCTGCCCGCGAAGCAGCGATGCGTGGAGAGGAAGTGTGACGAGCATACCGGCGTAGAAGTCACCGACGACAGGGAGAAAGACGGGCGGAAAGTCAAGTCCGCACTGCGTCTGTATTTCCGGCAGGTGCTTGTGGCTCTGGCCGAGGGCGTAGGGTTTCGGCCCCTCCAACAGGGCAGAGCGCTCCGCGGCTTCATACTCTGCAATCATTTTTTTGCCGCCGCCGCTGTAACCCGTGAGGGAGGTGGCGGAAAGCAGCGCGCTTTTGTCGAGCAGCCCCGCCGCGAGCAGGGGATAGGCAAGCGCGATGAAGCCGCTTGCGTGGCAGCCGGGAGAGGCGACGTATTTAGCGTTTTCGATGGCAGCCCTGTGCGCCGGAGAGAGTTCCGGAAAGCCGTACGCCCAGCCGTCCGCTGTCCGGTGCGCAGTTGAGGCGTCGATCACACGGGCGTTCGTGCCCTCGGCAAAGGGGGCTGTTTCGCGCGCCGCGTCGTCCGGCAGACAGAGGAAAACAAAGTCCGCGAGCGAAAACAGACGCTTTTGCTCTGCGGGGTCCTTTCGTTTCCCCTCGCTGATCGTGAGCAGCTCGACATCCGGCATCGCTTCGAGCCGCGCCCGAAGCCGCAAGCCGGTCGTTCCCGCGCCGCCAACGACAAAGACCTTATCCATTCAAAACCACCACCGAATAAATATTCATCAATATTGAATACAATAAACCAAATTTCCGGTATTTGCAAGCGTTAAACGGATAATTATAGCATGATTTTTCCCGTTAAATCATAAAACCATTTGTACATTCTAACAAGAAGAGGGGAAACGGGCATAAAAAAACGATCTGAAATCAAATGAATGATCTCAGACCGAAGAGCGGGAAACAGAAGAAATAAAGAGGCCGAAAAGGAAAAAGGAGGGGGAGCCGACCGCCGCATGACCGGCGCCCGGCAGAAACTGTGTGGCTTTTGTCCGTTTTCTCATACTGCCTCCCAAATCGCTTTCCCACTATTCTGCACGAAAACGCCGCAAAAAGCAAGCTCCGCGGCGTAGAAAAGCGAGCGGGAAGCAAGACAACTTTTGTGGGATACTGCCAAAGAGGGCCGGCTGCTTTGCCAGACCTGCGTGTCGATAGAAAACGGGCAGCGTAAAACGCTGCCCGTTCGGTTTCAATATTCAGAGGGTTTGCCGGAGAAAGCCGCTACCGCTTCGGCGGACGCGGTGTTCTAAACAACACGTTTTGCGCCGGCATAATGCGCGGTCCAGTAGTCCATGTCGAGCGGACTGATGATAACGCCGGTTCTTGAATTGCTTGCATGAATGAACTGCCCGTCGCCTATGTAGATTCCGACATGGCCAATGGCGTTGGACGAGGAGGAGAAGCAGAGGATGTCTCCCGGTCTCAAATCGGATTTGTCGACCGAAACGCCGTCGCCCGCGTAGATGGAAGCGGCAGTGCGGGTAACGCTGATGCCGCATTCATTGCAAACGTACTGCACAAAACCGGAGCAGTCAAAACCGCGCGGGGAACTGCCGCCGTAGACATAGGGACAGCCGAGATATTTCATCGCGGCTTCGACAATGAAGTCACCGGCGGCGGTGAGTTTTGCATCCGCTGTGACGGCCGCGTTGTATGCATCTACTGTCACTGCGACATCATCGCTGTGGAGGTAGCCGGTTTCCGTCCCATACAGGACTTTGTACCAGTTCCCACTGACGCCGAGAATTTTTACGGTCGTATTCGCCTGACAATAACCGAGACTCGCTGAGAAGAGGTCGGGCGCTGTGTGAAGAGTGACAAGGCTGCCCCGGATAGTCCCGTTTCCAAAGTCACCTTCCAGAGCGTCGCTGCAATGAAGGTAGGAGGCGTTCATGTAGCCGGTGAAGCCGCGGTAGACGACTCTGTACCAGAGACCGTTGGACTTGTCGCCCAGTATGACGACGGCGTCCTGATCGGCAGTCGTGAGAATGGGAGCACTGGTCGCGGGACCGCTGCGCAGATTCAGACTGTCTGTTGTAACGCTTGCCGCGCCGAGACTGGCAGCGTGTGCGGGAACGGTGAGAACGACAGCCATAGCCGCCGAGATGAGCAGGAGCTTTGCTTTCCTCATAGTGATCCTTTCGCGGCGGCCCGGAGAACGGTCATTCCGGGAATTGCCGATTTTGGGTTACTGCGCGAGCGCTCTGTCAAGCCAGACGGACGCAACGTCCATCGCGGCATAGAGACTGTCTTTCTCGCTCTTTTTGACGACGCGGTCGCGGGACTTGAGGTCCGGGTCCGTCAGCTGAAGCTGCACGGAGACCTTTGTGGCTACGTCGAGGTCCTTCACCTTTTTGGTGTCGAGTATCTGTAGAAGTATAATGTATTTTTCCGCCATACTTCCGAAATAGATCATGTTGTCCTTGCGGCGGAGAGGATGGCCCTTATATTCGAGCTCCGCCTTTTTAGCTGCTGGCATGAAACTCCTCCTTCACATAGTTGTGTTTAAACTGGAACGAATGTAACCGAATTGTAACACATCGTATCTTGATTGTCAACGTTCGATTTGCGCAGCGCATTTCAAAACCAGAAGGTCCGCCTGAGGAAAGAGCGGACCTTCGCGGAGAAAAGCGCGGTAAACCGGCTTATTTGAAATATTCCGCTGCCGAAGCAAACAGACCCATGTCGTATCTGCCCGGAACATTTTTGTAAAGACCTGCACCGACGCGTTCAGAGTGCCCCATCTTGCCGAGGACACGGCCGTCCGGCGACGTGATGCCCTCGATCGCACAGATGCTGCCGTTCGGATTGAATGCGATATCTTGCGTGGGGCGGTCATCAAGATCGACATACTGGGTTGCGATCTGCCCCGCCGCGCCGAGCTGCTTTACAAGCGCCTCACTTGCAAGGAAGCGGCCCTCGCCGTGGGAGATCGGAACGGTGTACACTTCGCCGACCTCGCACTTGGAAAACCACGGGGAGAGATTGGAAGCCACGCGCGTGCGTACAAGCTTTGACTGGTGGCGGCCGATGGTGTTGAAGCTCAGCGTCGGGCTGTCCGCGTCCGTGTCGGTGATGTGGCCGGTCGGGACGAGACCGAGCTTTATTAGTGCCTGGAAGCCGTTGCAGATGCCGAGCATCAGACCGTCGCGCTCGGAGAGAAGCTTTTCCGTTGCGTCCCGCACGGCGGCGGCGCGGAAGAACGAGGTGATGAACTTGGCGCTGCCGTCCGGCTCGTCGCCTGCGGAGAAGCCGCCGGGAATGACCACCATCTGCGCCTTTTGGAGCTTCATCGAAAAGCTGATGACGGAGTCTGAGATCGCGCTCTTTGTGAGGTTGCGTACGACGAAGGTCTCCGCTTCGATGCCGGCGGCCTCCAGTGCGCGGACGGTGTCGTATTCGCAGTTCGTGCCGGGGAAGACCGGGATGAGCGCGTGCGGCTTTGCCACCGCGACACGGGGCTTCGGAAGGCTGCCCTCGCGCCGATAGTCGTAAACGGCTGTGAATTTCTCCTCCGTCGGGAGATTGCAGGGGTAAACGCTCTCAAGCCTGCCCTCATAGGCTTTGGAGAGTTCGCAGAGCGGAATGACCGTGTCGTTGCGGGTGATCGAGGGCTTGTCGCTCGTCCGGCCGAGTTCAACGCCGACGACGTCCGTGCCGGTCATCTCGAGGATAAAGCCGCCGTAGCAACTGCCGAAGATATCTTCGGCCGAGAGGCCGGAGGCGTAGCGGAAACCGACGCCGTTGCCGATGCACATTTTGAATACGCCCTCCGCGACGCCGCCCGCAACCGGCGTCCAGACCGCGCAGACCCTGCCTTCGCGCAGGAGCTTCGTGACCGTTGCAAAGTTCTGGAGCAGACTTCCCGCCTCGGGCAGACCGTCCGCGTTCAGAACCGGGCGCAGCAGACAGACCGTGTGGTTTGCCGCCTTGAACTCCGGGGAAACGATGTTGTCGATGTTTTCGGTGGTCACGGCGAAGGACAAAAGCGTCGGCGGGACGTCGAGGTCCTCGAAGGTGCCGGACATCGAGTCCTTGCCGCCGATCGCCGCGATGCCGAGGTCCATCTGCGCGTCGAAAGCGCCCAGAAGGGCCGCGAGCGGCAGACCCCAGCGCTTCGGGTCGCGCATGGGCTTGGGGAAGTATTCCTGGAAACTCAGATAGACATTCTTGTATTCCGCACCGGCGGCGATGAGCTTTGAGACCGACTCGACCACCGCGAGATACGCGCCCCGGTAGGGGCTTTTCTCGGTCAGCGCCGGATTGCAGCCATAGGCCATGACGGAGCAGGTCTTTGTGTCGCCGTGCTCGCGGGAGATTTTTGTGACCATCGCCTGCACCGGGGTGCGCTGGTATCTGCCGCCGAAAGGCATCAGTACGCTGCCCGCGCCGATGGTGGAGTCAAAGCGCTCGGCAAGGCCCCGACGGGAACAGACCGCGAGATCGGACACGAGCGCGCGCATTCCCGCGTCAAAATCTGCCGGAACGGGACGCTCGCAGCTCTGCGGCTTCGGGAGCTCGATGTCGATGTGCTTGGGCGCGCCGTTGCTGTCCAGAAACGCGCGGGAGAGGTCAACGATGGGCTTTCCGTTCCAATATTCCACAAGACGCGGAGACTTCGTCACGGCGGCGACAATGGTCGCCTCGATGTTTTCCGCCGCGGCATATTTGCGGAACTGGTTCACAGAATCGTTTGCGACCACGACGGCCATGCGCTCTTGACTTTCGGAGATCGCAAGCTCGGTGCCGTCGAGCCCCTCATATTTTTTGGGAACGGTGTTGAGATCGATCCGCAGGCCGTCCGCAAGCTCGCCGATGGCGACGGAAACGCCGCCCGCGCCGAAGTCGTTGCAGCGCTTGATGAGCTTCGCGGCCTCGGGGGTGCGGAACAGACGCTGGAGCTTGCGCTCCTCGGGTGCGTTGCCCTTTTGGACCTCCGCGCCGCAGGTCTCAAGCGATTCGAGCGTGTGCGCCTTGGAGGAGCCGGTCGCGCCGCCGCAGCCGTCCCGGCCTGTGCGCCCGCCGAGGAGCAGGACGACGTCGCCGGGCTGTGGCGTTTCGCGCCGGACGTTTTCTGCCGGGGCCGCGCCGATGACTGCGCCGACCTCCATGTGCTTGGCGACATAGCCGGGGTGATAGAGCTCGTCAACGATGCCGGTGGCAAGGCCGATCTGGTTGCCGTAGGAACTGTAGCCCGCGGCGGCAGTGGAGACCAGTTTTTTCTGCGGGAGCTTGCCCTCGAGCGTTTCCGAAACCGGCTTCGTCGGGTCGGCTGCACCCGTGACGCGCATCGCGGCATAGACATAGGCCCGGCCGGAGAGCGGGTCGCGGATCGCGCCGCCGATGCAGGTCGCCGCGCCGCCGAAGGGTTCGATCTCGGTCGGATGGTTGTGCGTTTCATTTTTAAAGAGAAGCAGCCATTTTTCGATGCCGTTTTCTGTTTCAACGTCCACCTTGACGGTGCAGGCGTTGATCTCCTCGCTCTCGTCGAGTCCGTCCAGCCTGCCCTGCGCCTTGAGGGATTTTGCGGCGATGGTGGCAAGATCCATCATGCAGACGGGCTTTTTGCGCTGTAGCTCCTCGCGGGTGGCGAGATAGCGTTCCCACGCCCGCTGCGTGGTTTTATCCTCGAATTGGACCTTGTCGATGATGGTGTTGAAGGTCGTGTGTCGGCAGTGGTCCGACCAATACGTGTCGATGAGCTTGATTTCCGTAATGGTCGGGTCGCGGCCCTCGTCCTTGAAATAAGACTGGCAGAAACGCAAATCGCCCATGTCCATTGCCAGACCCTGCTCCGTGAGGAAAGCTTCGAGCGCCGCGTCGTCCATGCTTCGGAAGCCCGAGACGGTCTCGACCTCTGTCGGAATGTCATATTTCGCTTCAAGCGTTTCAAAAGGCTCGAGTGAAGCGAGCCGCGCTTCCACCGGGTTCACGACGTAATTCTGAATGGCGGAGAATTCGGCGTCAGAGACAGCGCCGGAAATTACGTAAACTTTAGCGGTGCGCACCGTCGGGCGCTCGCCCTGCGAGACGATCTGGATGCACTGGGCGGCGGAGTCCGCGCGCTGGTCGAACTGACCGGGAAGGTATTCGACGGCGAAGACGCGGCAGCCGTCCGCGTTTTGAAGGGTGTCCGAAACCTCGTCGAGCTGCGGTTCGGCAAAGATGCCGCACTTGCACTGCTCAAATAGCTCCGGGGTGATGTTTTCGACGTCGTAGCGGTTGACGATGCGGAGGTTTTCCAGTCCGTTCACGCCGAGAAAGCTGCGGATGTCGGCGGCAAGCGCCTTTGCCTCCAGCGCCTCGGCGGGCTTTTTTTCAACATATACCCGGTAAACCATGGCTTATTTCTCCTTTTTGTAAGCTTTCAGCGCTCTTTGGCCGATGTCCTTCCGGTAAAACGCATTGTCAAAGCGAACGAGAGAAACGGCTTCATAGGCCCTGTCGATCGCGGCCGGCAGGTCTGCCGCCACTGCCGTTACGCCGAGGACGCGCCCGCCGTTCGTGAGGAGCGCTTCGCCGCTGCGCTTCGCGCCCGCGACAAAGACCTGCGTGTGCTCCGGCATCGTCTCGGGCATCGTGATGGCAAAGCCTTTTTCATACTTCTGAGGATAGCCCTCGCTGGCAAGAATGACGCAGCAGGCGGCGCCAGTGGAAAATCTGACTTCCGTTTCCGCGAGCGTACCGTTGCGCGTGGCAAGCATTATGTCAACAAGATCGCTTTCTAGAAGCGGCAGCACCACCTGCGTCTCGGGGTCACCGAAGCGGCAGTTGTACTCGATGACTTTGGGGCCCTTTGCGGTTAACATAAGACCAAAGTAGAGACAGCCGCGGAAGCTTCGACCCTCTGCGTTCATGGCGTTTATCGTCGGGACAAAGATGGTGTCCATGCAGGTTTTTGCAAGCTCGTTCGTGTAGTACGGGTTCGGGGCGACAGTGCCCATGCCGCCCGTGTTGAGGCCGGTGTCGCCGTCGTGCGCACGCTTGTGGTCCATGCTCGAAACCATCGGGACAACGACTTTCCCGTCCGTAAAGGTGAGGACGGAAACCTCTGGTCCCTCCAGAAATTCTTCAATCACGACGCGTGCGCCGCTCTCACCGAAGACCTTGTCCTCCATCATGGAGCGGACGGCTTTTTCGGCTTCTTCGTGGGTCTCGGCGATGATGACGCCTTTGCCGAGCGCGAGTCCGTCCGCCTTGACGACGGTCGGGAGCGGCGCATTTTTCACATAAACGAGCGCCGCGTCCATATCGGAGAAGACCTCATAGGCGGCGGTGGGGATGCCGTATTTTTTCATCAGGTCTTTCGAAAAGACCTTGCTGCCCTCGATGATGGCGGCCTTTTTATCCGGACCGAAGCAGGGGATACCGGCATCTTCCAGAGCGTCCACCGCGCCGAGTACCAGCGGGTCGTCCGGTGCGACGACGGTTAGGTCGATCTTTTTTTCAACGGCGAATTTCACAATGCCGTCGATGTCCTTCGCGCCGATGTTGACGCATTCGGCGTCCGCCGCGATACCGCCGTTTCCGGGCAGACAATAGATCCTATCCGTTTTGCTGCTCTCCTTGAGCTTCTTGATAATCGCGTGTTCGCGGCCCCCGCCGCCGACAACCATGATGTCCATTCTGTCAACCTCCTGTCTGTCGTTTACCGCCACGATGTGAGCTGTTAATGATGGAATAGCCGCATGCCGGTGAAACACATGACCATATTCCGCTCGTCGCAGCTGTGGATGACCTCGTCATCGCGCACGGAGCCGCCCGGCTGGGCGACATAGGTCACCCCGCTGCGGCGTGCGCGGACGATATTGTCTCCAAACGGGAAGAAAGCGTCCGATCCGAGCGCGACGCCGGAAAGACTCTCAAGATAGGCGCGCTTTTGCTCATAGCTCAGCTTTTCGGGCTGCTTTGTAAAGAGCTGGCGCCAGACGTCGTCCCCGCGGACGTCATCAGCCTCGTCGGAGAGATAGATGTCGATGGCGTTGTCGCGCACCGCGCGGGGCAGATCATCCTTGAACGGAAGGTCGAGCACCCACGGGGTCTGGCGCAGATGCCAGTTATCTGCCTTGGAACCGGCGAGACGGGTGCAGTGAATACGGCTTTGTTGGCCTGCGCCGACGCCGATGGCCTGTCCGCCCTCGGCAAAACAGACGGAATTCGACTGCGTATATTTCAAGGTGATGAGCGCAACGATGAGGTCGCGGATCGCGGAGTCGGGGAGGTCCTTGTTTTCCGTGACGATCGTTTCCAGAAGCGCCTCATTGATGGTGAAGTTGTTGCGGCCCTGCTCAAAGGTCACGCCAAAGACCTGCTTTGTCTCCTGCGCCTCGGGGATATAGTCCTTGTCGATCATGACGATGTTGTAAGTGCCTTTTTTCTTGGATTTCAGCAGTTCCAGAGCCTCGGGCGTGAAGTCCGGAGCAATGACGCCGTCGGACACCTCGCGCTTGATGATCTGGGCGGTGGCGAGGTCGCACTTTTCGCTGAGCGCGATCCAGTCCCCGAAGCTCGACATACGGTCCGTGCCGCGCGCGCGGGCATAGGCGCAGGCGAGGGGGGAGTCGTCGAGACCCTCAATGTCGTCTACAAAGCAGGCCCGCTTGAGCTCTTTTGACAGCGGCAGACCGAGTGCGGCGCTCGTCGGGCTGACATGCTTGAAGCTCGTCGCGGCGGGTTTCTGCGTCACGGTGGAAAGCTCCTTTACGAGCTGCCAGCTGTTGAAGGCGTCAAGAAAGTTGATGTAACCGGGACGGCCGTTGAGGATTTCAATGGGAAGATCACTTCCGTCGCGCATATAGAGCTTCGCGGGCTTCTGGTTTGGATTGCAGCCGTACTTGAGTTCATATTCTTTCATTTCGTAGATTACCCCCGCGTGTTTTTATTGATAAGCTTGCTCTCGTATTTGCCGCTCGCAATATCGATAAAGCGGACATAGAGCGATACTTTGTTTTGTTCGTTTAGATTTTCCCAGATCAGACGCGCGCAGGAGTCCGGGCTACAGCCGACTGCGACGCGCTCCGGCTCTCCGGAGAAGGAAGGGATGGGATCGCCGTTTTTCTCATAGGTGTGCAGAAAGTGACCGACGCCCGCAACGGGTGCGTAGCTGAACGTGAAGCGGTCACATCCGCTGCCGGCGGCGTCGGATGCCTTCAGAATACTCATTTTATAGGAAAATCCGTTTGTAAAATCCAAGAGCGCGCTCACGCGGGGCGTAAAATTGGGCGCGTCCGGCTCAAAACAGCGCGTTTCAAGCGCGGACTCAAAGCTGCCGCCGTTTACAAGCGCATCATAGATCGTATCCGTCTGGTCGCCGTTTGTGACGATGGTGCGTTTCCCCGCGACGCGTACCGGGGAGTAGATGATAAGACTCGGGTCTTTCATCTTTGCCGGCTCAAAAGCCTGCGTCCTGATGCCTTCTCCGTCCTCCACGAATACGCGGTTGCGGCTGTTTTCGCTGCGGCCCATGATGAAATAGGCAAACATCGCCTTCGTCCCGTCTGCCGACAGGCCGGTGATGATGCCGCGGCCCGGATATTCATTCTGGCGCAGAAGTTCCGCCAGATCATTTACCTCATAACCCATACGTTTCTCCCTCTTTTCGTATCTTTGCCGATATCAGCTCAGTCGCGCGGGGAAGAAGTTTCCACTCCGCGCGCTCCATGACGCGCCGCTGTAAAGTCTCCGGCGTGTCATTTTTATAGACGGGAACGCTTTTCTGCAAAATGATCTCGCCCCCGTCGGGAATTTCATTTACAAAGTGTACGGTCGCGCCCGTGACTTTGACGCCTTTTTTGAGCGCCGCCTCGTGGACACGCAGACCGTAATAGCCCTCGCCGCAGAAGGAAGGAATCAGCGAGGGATGGATGTTGATGATGCGCTTGGGCCACCGCGCCACAAAGTCCGCCGAGAGGATGGCGAGAAAGCCCGCCAGCACAATGAGCTCGACGCCGTACTGCGCGAGAACGGCGCTGATCTTTTCCTCAAACTCCGCGGGTGTTGCGCAGCTTTTTCTCGATACGGCAGCGGCGGGAATGCCCGCGGCCTTTGCGCGCTCCAGCGCATAGGCACGCTCGTTGCTCGAAATGACAACGGCGATCTCGCCGCTTTTGAGCACGCCGCTCTGCTCCGCGTCGATAAGCGCCTGCAAATTGGTCCCGCCGCCCGAAACGAGCACGGCGATTTTCGTCTTTAACATAGGATCACGCCCTCGTCGGAGCGGACGATGCAGCCCATGACATAGGCATCAACATCGTTTGCGCGGAGGATCTCGAGTGCCTTTGGCGCGTCTTTCTCAGAGACGATGACACTCATGCCGACGCCCATATTAAAGGTGTTATACATATCGCGCTCGGGAATCCCGCCAACCTTGGCGATGTAGTCGAAGATCGGCAGCGTGTGCAGCTTGTCGCGCTCGATTTTGGCAGAGAAGCCATCGGGGAGCGCGCGCGGAATATTCTCAAAAAAGCCGCCGCCTGTAATGTGCGAGACCGCTTTGACCCGCACCTGCTCAAAAAGCGCGAGCATGGGCTTTACGTAAATTTTCGTCGGGGTCAGCAGCGTTTCGCCGAGAGAGCGGCCGCCGAGCTCCGCAACGGGAGCGGCAAGGTCGCGGTGCTCCACGTCGAAAACTTTCCGCACCAGTGAAAAACCGTTTGAGTGAACGCCGGAGGAGGGGAGCGCAAGCAGCACATCGCCGGGTTCAACGCTCGTCTTGTCAAGGATCTTTGATTTGTCGACCACGCCGACCGAGAAGCCCGCGAGGTCGTATTCGTCCTGCGGGTAAAAGCCCGGCATCTCGGCGGTCTCTCCGCCGACGAGGGCGCTGCCCGACTGGACGCAGCCCTCCGCAACGCCCGCGACGACGGAGGCGATGCGCTCCGGAACGTTCTTGCCGCAGGCAATGTAGTCAAGGAAGAAAAGGGGTTTCGCCCCGCAGCAGATGACGTCGTTTACGCACATCGCGACGCAGTCGATGCCGACGGTGTCGTGCTTGTCCATGAGAAAGGCAAGCTTGAGCTTCGTCCCGACGCCGTCTGTGCCGCTGACAAGAACGGGGTGGGGCGTTTCCGTCAAGTCGAGCTCATAGAGCCCGCCGAAGCCGCCAATGTCCGAGACCTTGGAACCGACGAGCGTTTTTGCGACGTGCGCCTTCATAAGCTCGACGGCCTTGTAGCCTGCCGTGATGTCGACGCCCGCGTCCCTGTAGCTTTCGGAAAAACTCTTCATTCCTCTTCTTTCCTTTCACTGAGCTTTTGTTCAAAGCGGTGCTTGTTTGGCTTTTGCGGAAGTTCGGTGGGGTATTCGCCGCTGAAGCAGGCTGTGCAGTAGCTGCGGCAATTGGGATCGTCTGTGAGCTTGGAGACATTCTCAACGCTCAGATAGCCGAGCGAGTCCGCCCCGACGATCTTCGCGATCTCCTCGACGCTGTGGTGGCAGGCGATGAGATGGTCACGGCTGTCAATGTCCGTGCCGTAGTAGCAGGGGTTCAGAAAAGGCGGCGCGGAGATACGCAGATGGATCTCCTTCGCGCCGGCGTCGCGCAAAAGCTTTACGATGCGCGCGGAGGTCGTGCCGCGGACGATGGAATCGTCGATCAGAACGACGCGCTTGCCCTCGACGGTCTCGCGGACGGGGTTTAACTTGATGCGGACCTTATCCTCGCGGGACTTCTGTCCGGGGGAGATGAAGGTCCGGCCGATGTAGCGGTTTTTGATGAGGCCGATGCCATACGGGATGCCGCTTTGACGGGCAAAGCCGATCGCCGCGTCGATGCCGGAATCCGGTACGCCGACGACGACGTCCGCCTGCACCGGGTGCTCGAGCGCGAGGAAAGCGCCGGCACGCAGGCGCGCGCGGTGAACGCCGCAGCCCTCGATGACGGAATCGGGCCGGGCAAAATAGATGTATTCAAAGACGCAGAGGCTCGGATCGCACTTGCCGCAGTGGTCCGTGATGGAGCGTGGGCCGTTTTTGTCAAAGACCATGATCTCACCGGGCTTCAGATCGCGGATCATGTTTGCGCCCACAGCCGAGAGTGAGCAGCTCTCGGATGCGACGATCCAGTCCCCCTCCGGCGTCTGCCCGTAGCAGAGGGGACGGAAACCGTGCTCGTCGCGCGCGGCGATGAGCTTCGTCGGGGACATGATGACGAGGGAGTATGCACCCTTTAAACGGTCCATCGCGCGGTTGACCGCTTCTTCGATGGAATTTGAGACAATGCGCTCTTTCGTGATGATGTAGGCGATGACTTCGCTGTCCGAAGTCGTATGGAAAATGCTGCCATTAAGTTCAAGCTCCTCGCGAAGCTCGGCGGAGTTGACGAGATTGCCGTTGTGCGCAAGGGCCATGTTGCCCTTGATGTGGTTTACGACGATGGGCTGGGCATTGTTGCGGTCGTTTACGCCGGTCGTGCCATAGCGGCAGTGGCCGACGGCGATGGAGCCTTCGCCGAGCTGTTCCATGACATGCGGGGTGAAAACATCGTAGACCAGACCGACATCTTTATAGGAGGAGAATACGCCGTCATCGTTAACAACGATGCCGCAGCTCTCCTGACCGCGGTGCTGGAGGGAAAACAGGCCATAATAGGCGGTAGAGGCAATATCGCGCGTCGTCTGGGAGTAGACGCCGAAAACGCCGCATTCTTCGTGGAGATTGCTCATTTGTTGTCTCCTATAAGGCGGCGCATGACCTCGTTGTAGGCGTCCTCAACACCGCCGAGGTCGCGGCGGAAACGGTCCTTGTCGAGCTTTTCGTGGGTGTGAACGTCCCAGAAACGGCAGGTGTCCGGAGAGATCTCGTCGGCAAGGACGATGCTGCCGTCCGGCAGACGGCCGAACTCAAGCTTGAAGTCGACAAGCTCGATGTCGTGCTCGAGCAGAAAGGCTTTCAGTAGCTCGTTTATTTTAAAGGAATAGTCTTTGATGGTCTGGATCTCTTTTTCGGTCGCAAGACCGAGGGCGAGGGCGTGATAGCTGTTGATGAGCGGGTCGCCGAGATCGTCGTTCTTGAGGGAGAATTCGATGGTCGGGGCTTTGAAGACGATGCCTTCCTCCACGCCGTAGCGCTTTGCAAAGCTGCCGGCGGAGATGTTGCGGACAATGACCTCGAGCGGGACGATCTCCACTTTTTTGACGAGCGTTTCGCGGTCGGAGAGCTCTTCCACGAAGTGGGTCGGAACGCCATTTTCCTCAAGCATTCTCATCAGTCGGTTCGTCAGGCGGTTGTTGATGACGCCTTTGCCGAGAATGGTGCCCTTTTTCTCGCCGTTAAAGGCGGTTGCGTCGTCCTTGTAGGAAACGATGCAGAGAGCTTCGTCCGTGGTCGCAAAAACCTTTTTGGCTTTTCCCTCGTAGAGCTGAGTCGTTTTTTCCATCGTAACAAATCCTCCGAATATTTCTTAAGCGTTATACTTTTCTTCGACTGCTTTATTTTTTGCAAGGACTTTTTCAGCGGCTGCTTTGCGGCTGTCCGCAAGCTTCTGCGCGAGTGCGGCGTCTTCGATCGCAAGCATCTCAACAGCAAGAAGGGCGGCATTTTCGGCTCCGTCGATCGCAACCGTGGCTACAGGAATGCCGGAGGGCATCTGCACGGTGGAAAGGAGAGCGTCAAGGCCGTCCAACGTAGAAGATTTTATAGGAATTCCAATTACAGGGAGTGTGGTGTTTGCGGCAATTGCGCCGGCGAGATGTGCCGCTTTGCCGGCTGCAGCTATGATGATCCCAAAGCCTCTGTCCCGGGCGGACTTGGAGAATTCGGCTGCCTCGGCCGGGGTGCGGTGCGCCGAAAAAACATGTACTTCGCAGGGGACGCCGAATTCGGAGAG
>JBMNPV010000028.1:0-21920 GCA_050943775.1 Oscillospiraceae bacterium | reverse complement strand
TGCGATCCGGAATTTTTCCTTGAAGAGTTCGAGTTTGCGGTAGCGCAAGTGGTTTCTATAGAGGCCAACGCCAAAAACAAATACGATGAAAATGAGACAGCCCGTTCCAAAAAGGTGGATCCGGTCGCTGCCGGCCTGGATCTGCGCTTCGAGAACCGTCTGCGGCATCGCATAGATAATATACCAGTCGCTCAAGCCGATGGATTTTGCGTAGACAACATATTTTTCCCCATTCTTCAGGGAAGTCACGGTCGTCAAACGGTTACTTGCCTCGGAGTCGAGCATGAACTGATCCGCCGTTACCCACGGTTCCCACGTCGTCTGCATTGCGATGAAATTGCCGCTGGAGTCCATCATGCACAGACGCGAGCTCTCGCTTGTCTGCGCAGTATCCATCAGCTTGTCGAGCACGGACCGCGGATAGAAGATAGCCAGTACAGCACTGCGTCCGTCCTTGAGTGCGGCGGGGACCGCGATGCAGAAATACTGCTCGCTGCCGCAGAACTGCAGATCGGAAATCGCATAACCGCCGCTTTCCTGAAACGCGCTGCCTACCGTGCGGGAGAAAGTTTCGCTTAAGGAAGTGGACATCTGCGTATCCGTTCCGACACGGTCTTGCATCAGAAAGCCGCTGTCAGTATAAGAACCGAAGCCGTCATAGAGAATCGTTCCGTCCTCAGTCCGGATACTCGCACCAACCGCGCCCTGTTTCGGCAATTCCTTCTGGAAATATGTATTGAGGGCATCCTCTTTTGGTGTAAGATAGCTGAGTATCTGCGCTGAGGCCTTCGCATTATCCGTAAGTCGGTCAAAATAGCTTCGTACAAGCGTCCGACCGCCGTTTGCCATATCGGAAAAATGACTGGCGGTCACTTTTTGTTCACTCTGCCAGTATGTCTGATATGCGGTATAATATGCAAAAACGAAAGCAATCAACAGCACAAGCGAGAAAACGAAAGCCAAAATAAAGGAACGATCTTTCTTTTTTGTATTCGCTTTCAAGGTGTCCCTCCCTTTCTGCTTGATCTTGCGCGTCACGCGGAGACAGCCGAAGAATCAATGTGTGGACGCTGTATGCATTATCCATGATTTATAATTATTTTTATATATATGGATATTTATAAATGTATAGTAACATCCGAATCTACAGATTGCAATAGGCAATACAAATACCCGCCGCATTTTTGCCTATTCTTTCTTTTTTAGGCCGTAGATCGCAGTGCCGCGCATCCTCCCAAGACGGTTTTTTCCCGTTTTCGCTTGACGGCGGCGGCGAGAAACGGTATTGTATTAAAATATGAAGTTGTATCTTTCCGGACATGATTGCCGCTATGCGGCGGAACAAATGCTGCTGACGCTCTTTCCCGGCGAGCGCCCCGAATATCCCGACGGCGCGCCGGAGGGGGAGCGGGCGGAGCTTACGCTTTTTGAGGGAGAAAAGCGGCTCACGGCGGTCTGCCGGCTCGTACGCGGAGGCAAAACCTTTCTGGGCCGTGCCGTCGTTTCCAAGTCAGAGATGACGGATGCGCTTGTCCGCGCCCGGCTTACACAGCGGGCGGTCTCTCTTTCGTTTTACCGCGCGGCGCTCGCGTCCGGCGTTGAAAAGCCGGTCTGGGGTTCGCTCACGGGCATCCGTCCCGGAAAGCTGATGTCGCGGCTTTTGGAACAGGGACTGTCGGACCGTGCCGCACTCACGGAATTTGTGCGTCTCTACGATGCCGACCCCTCGCGCGCGGAGCTGTGTCTCCATACGGCGCATGCCGCTCTGGCGGCGGAAAGATCGCTTGCGCCACAAGACGTCTGCCTCTATGTCGGCATTCCCTTTTGTCCGACGCGCTGCGCCTATTGCAGCTTCGTGAGCATCAGCGTCCAAAAGAGCATGAAGCGGATCCCGGAGTATCTCGCCGCGCTCGACCGCGAGATCGACGCGACCGCCGAAACAGTCAAAGCGCTGAGCCTGCGCCCTGTTGCGCTCTATATGGGCGGCGGAACACCGACAACGCTCTCGGCCGCACAGCTCGATACCCTGTGCGGAAAACTCGAAACGGCCTTTGACCTCAGCTCTCTGCGGGAGTACACCGTTGAGGCCGGCCGCCCGGATACCATCACAAGGGAAAAGCTCGAAGCGCTCAAGCGCCACGGCGTAACGCGCGTATCGGTAAACCCGCAGACGATGGATGACAGCGTTCTGGAGGCCATCGGACGAAAACATACCGCGCAGGATGTACTTAATGCGCTCGCGGCAGTGCGGCAAACCGGCGGCTTTTCCGTCAACATGGACCTCATCGCGGGTCTCCCCGCCGACACGCCCGAGCGCTTTGACAGCACGCTGAGAACCGTGCTCTCTCTCTCGCCGGAAAACGTCACCGTCCACACGCTCGCGCTGAAAAAAGGCTCGGGCATCATGCGCGGCGAAACGCCCGTGCCGGACGCCGCCGCCGTGGGGGAAATGATCGCAGCGGCAAACGCCGCGCTTTTTGCGTGCGAATACCGGCCCTATTATCTCTACCGGCAGAAATACATGTCCGGCGGCTTTGAAAACGTCGGCTGGCAAAAGGGCGGCACGGAGAGCTTCTATAACATCTGCATTATGGAGGAGCTGTGCAGCATCTTCGCGCTCGGCGGCGGAGCATCCACAAAGCTCTGCATGGGAAACGGGCGCATCGAGCGCCTGTTTGACCCGAAATACCCCGATGAGTACATCGACGGCATTGCGAAAATCGTCTCGGATAAGGAGAAAATCGTACAATTGCTCTCACGGCCGGCAAACCGTGAAGGCCCACAGGAGGACAGATAAGATGCCATATGATCTCAATGAAATCAACGACAGAGCCCGCCGGGACCCGGCAGGCTTCATCCGCGAGTGCGATGCCGACTACGACGCCAAGATCCGTCACGCGGCGGACCTGATCATCGAAAACAGAGCCAACAGTCCGGTCGTTCTGATCTCCGGCCCCTCCGGCAGCGGTAAGACCACCACCTCCAAGAAAATTGAAGAGGAGCTCAACAACCGCGGCATTGCGACACATGCGATTGCGATGGACAGCTACTTCCGCACGGTCGATGAGTCCTCTCCCCGTACGCCGGAAGGCAAGATCGACCTCGAATCGCCGATGTGTCTTGACATGGAACTGCTCAACGAGCACTTCAGCCGACTGGAACGCGGTCTGCCCATCGATGTGCCGAAATATATTTTCGCCGAACAGCGCCGTGCGGCGGAGCCGTCGGAGCACCTTGTGCTCGGCAAAAACGACATCGTCGTTGCCGAGGGCATCCATGCGCTCAACGACATGCTCACGCAGCAGCATCCGAAAGCGCTCAAACTCTATATCAGCGCGCGTTCCAATGTCGAGCTGGACGGCGAGGTCGTTTTCAAGGCAACGTGGATGCGCCTTGTGCGCCGTGTCGTGCGCGACTACAAGTTCCGCGGGGCTTCGCCGGAGTACACTTTCAGCCTTTGGGCAAATGTCCGCCGCGGCGAGAAAAAGAACATCAGTCCCTTTAAAGACAAGGCGGACTGGAAGTTTGACTCCTCCTTTCCCTATGAGGTCAGCGTCATGAAATCCGTGGCAAGAGACATGTTCTGCCCGGTACCGGACGGCACCCCGCGCTGCGAGGAGCTGCGTCACATCTGCCCGGCCTTCGATCTGTTCGAGTCGATCGACGCACGCTATCTGCTTGAAGATTCCCTGCTCACCGAGTTCGTGGGCGGCGGCAAATATAAATATGACTAAAATTTAGAAGGTGCATATCCATGTCCACAAAGATCGGATACTATTTCCAAAAGCTCGGCAAGTTCCCGATCCCCGGCTTTTTTGACGGTCTGACGGAGACTTATGAGATTTTACAGCGCGCAAAGCAGTATCTCGCGGACACGCTCGTCAAAAACGACGTCCACGAAAACTTCGGCGAGGTACGCGGCGACGAGCCGAATTTTCACGGCAACTACCACATCGGCGCGGGCACCGTCCTTTACAACGACGTGACGATCATCGGTCCCGTCTGGATCGGTGAAAACTGCGAGATCATGCCCGGTGCAGTCATCCGCCCGAACACGATCCTTGCCGATGGCTGTTGCGTCGGTCACGGCAGTGAAGTCAAGCACACCGTAATGATGCCCGGCTCCAAAATCGCCTCGCTCGCTTTTGCGGGGGACAGCATTCTCGGCGCTTCCGCACGCATCGGCAGCGGCGTTATCACGGCCAACCGCAAGTTCAACCAGTCCGAGGTCACGCTCAAGGTCGCCAAGGATAAAAAAGTTCCGCTCGGCGACAGCTTCTTCGGCTGCGTTCTGGGCGACGCAGCCCGGCTCGGCGCAAACGCCGTATCCCAGCCCGGCACGCACATCGGCCCGCACACATGGATCTTCCCGCTGACCAACGTCCGCGGCTTCATTCCCGCAGGAAAACGCGTCTACTGCGAAACAAAGCTCGTCATGGAAGAAAATGAGATCGTGGAGCTCAAGCCATGATGGAGGCCATTCAAAGCTTCGACGCAGGCGTTCTGTTCTATCTTCAGGACTTTCTGCGGTCGCCGTTTTGGAATACATTTTTTGTGCTTTTTTCGCGTCTTGGCGATGGGGGCATCCTCTGGATCGCGCTCGGCCTTGCACTTCTCTTTCCGCCAAAGACACGACGGCAGGGCTTCGACATTCTTCTTTGCATCGCTTTCGCGGCACTGGTGACAAACGGGATCCTCAAACCCCTGTTCGAGCGCGTGCGTCCCTACAACGCGCTTGAGGGCCTGTCCATACTCGTGCCGCCGGAGCCCAGCTGGTCGTTCCCTTCCGGCCACGCAAACGCCAGCTTTGCCGCGGCCTTTGCGCTCACAAAGTGTTTCGGCAAAAAGGGCGCGTGGTCCTATCTCATTGCGGCGCTGATCTCTTTTTCGCGGCTCTGGGTCGGCGTTCATTATCCGACGGATGTGCTTGGCGGCATCGTCTGCGGTACGCTCTTGGCATACCTTGCGTGGGTCGTTTCGCATCGGCTCATTCGTTCCTCCTTCCTCGCGCCGCATGAGGACAGCGGGCAATAGCCGTAAACGGGGATGCGTACCGGAAAAGCCGGAAGCGCATCTCCGACTTTTTGCGTGATCGACCGATTTTCTATTTTCATCGCATCTGCAGATGCGGAAAAATCGAAAACAGGGCTTGTCGTCTTGCGCGAAACCATCGTTCATGGTATAATTTTATGAATAACGCCGTATAAACCGGCAAACATTTTGGTGAAAAGGGGGGACACGTATGGACAACTCAATCGGCGTATCGCAGTTGCAGGAACAGTCTCAGATTCTCTCGCCGCGTCAGATCCAGTCCCTCCGTGTTCTCCAGATGCCCTCCGCGGAGCTTTACGACTACCTGATGAAGGAGCTGGAGGAAAACCCGGTCATCACCTTCGACAGCATCGACTATGCGGAAAAGTGCCGCCGGAACTCCCATTACGCGAGTTTGGACAGTGACGATACCTCGCTTGAGGACGTCATTTCGGATGACAATAGTTCGCCCATCATTTCCCTGCGCATCCAATTCTCCATGCTCAAGCCCCCGCAAAAAATCGAACGCATCGGCTATGCGCTGATTTATCTGCTGGACGAAAACGGCTATCTCTGCTATGACGATGTCGAAAAACTGGCGCAAGCGTCGAATATTGCCCTTGACGACCTCAAAACGGCGATCGACATGCTCCAGAGTCTGGAGCCGGCAGGCGTCGGGGCGTTCAACCCGCGCGAGTGCATTCTCCTGCAGCTCGAACGCAAGGGCCTGTGCGGGAGCGACGCATGGATCGTCGCGCAGGACTACCTCGAAATGCTCTCCAAAAACCAGCTACCGCAAATCGCGAAAAAAAGCGGGATCCCCCTGCACCGCGTTGTCAACGCCCAGCAGCTCATTCGAACACTCAATCCCAAGCCGCTGATGCTCGAAGCAACGCACCGCAGCAGCGATTTTATCGCCCCGGACATCCGCATTCTCAAAAAGGACGGCAAATTCGTGGTCGAACTCAACCAGCTCTCGGCGGACAGCATCCTGATCGACGCGACCTATTCAAAGATCTACCGGGACACGGACAACGAAACGGTCCGAAGTTTCCTCGGCGAGAATATGAAAAAAGCGCAGTGGCTGCGGGAGAGTATCCGTCAGCGCTGCGACACGCTCATGGAATGTGCCACCGAACTTCTAAAACACCAACGCGCTTTCTTTGAGGAGGGGCCGGACTGGCTGCGGCCTTACAGCCGGCGCGAAATGGCGGAGGCCCTCGGGCGCAGCGAATCGACGATCAGCCGCGCACTCCGGGGAAAATATGTCGAGTGCGAATGGGGAATGTTCCCGATGGACTACTTCTTCCCGAAGCCGTCGGTCGACACCCATCCGCTGATAACCAAAAACACCATAGAGGGCAGCATCCAAATGATCATCGGCAACGAGGACCGGCGCAACCCGATGAGCGACGAGGCGATCGTTGACAAGCTCGGAGAAATGGGCATTGAAGTCTCGCGCCGCACCGTTGCAAAATACCGGGACGAGCTCGGCATTCCTGCCTCGTTCCGCAGAAAGATCTTTGATTGAAACTCTGCTTTCCGCCTGCGGTGCCTGCCGGCAATGGGGCCTTTTTCGCACACTTTGCCGCATTTGTCCCTTTCCATTTGCACAGAAACCGATATAATAATGAAGAAAAAAGGACGGTCTACCCGTCCGGCGAACTCCAAAGGAGGCCCCGCGCATGAAAAACGGGTCGGTCGGCAGGCATATGCTGCAGGCGACGCTAACCTCTGCATTTCGGGATAACGGTCCCAAGCGCTCTTTCCGCAATCTCGTCGAACTCGGAGAAAAATTTTCGGCCGGGAGGCGGCAGCGCGCCTTCTTCTCCGCTATTCGCGAGATGCTCCGAAAGGACTCCAGCGCCTACTACCTCCTGTGGGAGCGCGTTGTGCGCGACACGGACCACGACTGCCTGCAGACTTTCGGCATCAACGTCGGCTACAACGGCTGCACTTCCGGCATACGGACGCTTCGCGCGCTCGAGCGTATCCATCGCTGCGGCATTCCGGCCATCGTGGGAGCCTGCTACAACGGCAGAGAGATGGACGCCCGCGCGCTGGAGGAACTGCTGCGGCAGGGTGAAAAGCTCGGCATCTTCACCTATGTTGTCGATTATCGGGGCGGGGACGTCGGCGCGCTCGCGACCGTGCTCGCGGCGCACAAGGATGCGGGCTTCATCGTTCTCACCGGCGACTGCGCGCTGGAGAATCAGGCCGTTTCCCTGCTCACTGCAAGAAAAAACGTGATGCTTGCCGTTTCGGCGGATCGATCCGATTTTTCAGACTGTTGTCAGCTGCTCCATGAGGCGCACGCGCTCTACTGCGTCTATGCGGGATACGACGAGACACGTGCCGGAGAAATTCTCGGCGGCGATTTTGTCGAACGCATCGGAGCGTTCTCAGCCACTTTCGTTCTGCTGCTGCCGGAGGACGATGTGACCCGGCAGACATCCGGCGAGGTCGGCGCTTTTGCCGCCAAGGCGCGCCGGGACCAGCGTTGGCCCTTCATTCCCATGGACCTGCGCGAGGACCTCGTTGCAATTGAGCGCAACATCGCGCGCTGTGCATGCTTCGTGCGCTTTGATCCGGATGGGCGGCTCGTCACGCAAAGCGGCCGGGCAGAGGACCCCGGGCTCAACATCCGCTCGCTCGGACTGCTGGACATCTTCAAGAAAACACTCGTTTTGGAATAAAAGCAGCCCCGGACTTTGATGGTCCGGGGCTGTGTTTATTCCGTTCTTTTTTTGATTTCCGGCAAAAAGCCGAGCTCGCGGCGGATCTCATTCTCATATGCCTCCCGCTCACGCTCATACGCTTTCGCGGTCTCGCAGTCACAGCCCACGCCGATGTCCGTCTGGATGCGGCGTTCAAGCAAAACGGTGTTCTGCCAGTTGCCGTGGCGGTCCTTTGCAATGCGTTCACGGTAGCCGACCTCGCGGAAACCGCATTTTTTATGTACGGCGATACTCGCCGCGTTCGTCTGGAAAACATGTGCCTGTAAGGTCCAAAAGCCTTCCTTGTCCGCGGCCTCGATCAGCGCGCGCAGAAGCTTCTCGCCGACTCCCTTTCCAAACAAGCCCTCCGTGACATAGATGCTGTCCTCCGCGACGCCGCTGAAGCACTCGCGGGCGGAGATAGGACTCAGCGCCGCCCAGCCGACGATGTCACCGTCATATTCCGCCACAAGGCGGCAGCTTTTGATGTGTTCGGCGTCCCAGTCGACGTAGGATGGGCAGGCCGTATTGAATGTAGAGCGTCCGCTCTCAACGCCTTGAATATAGATCTCAATGACCGAGCTCCAGTCCTCGGCCTCCATTTTTCGAATGTTGATGTCCATGACGGCCCTCCTGCGGTGCACAGCTGCGGTTTGTCAAAAAGTTCCGGGCGCGCGTGCTGCGTGACCGGGCAAATCGCAGTATATACTCTTGCCGGCAATTCGTAAATACTTTTTTGTTTGCAGCGCCTAATTTTTTGAACACAGGCTGACAAAACGTGCAAAGTGCCGAAAAAGAGGGTCCGCAGACCCATCCGAAGGCGTTAGTATTGCAATTTACGACCGGATTAGGGTATAATCGTCTTATATCGCCATGTATTTTCTCACTTAAATGCAAAGGACTACAAAACGCATGAAACAAAGCAACGAACCCGGGCATCTGACGGAAGACGGATTTGTCTCCTCCCTCGACGCAGACAGCGCGCTTTCCGCCGCATCTGAACAGAAAAGCAAAAAAGCCCGCAGCTATCTTTTCAGCGCGCTCTTTCTGATCGGCCTGATGGCGGTCACCTTTTCCGTTATTGCCCGAGACACCTCGCCCGCCGAACTGATCGCCGTGCTGAAAAAGGCGGATCCCGTCTACGTTATGCTCGGCTTTGCCATGATGCTCGGCTACTTTCTGTTCCGCTCCTTCAACTTCGGTATGGCGGCGCGCTGCATCAAAATAAAAATGACGCTCGGCGAGACGCTGCAATATTCCTGCATCGGTTTTTTCTACAGCGGCATCACCCCCTCGTCTACCGGCGGCCAGCCCATGGAGTATTACCACATGCGCAGGGACAGGCTCTCGGCCGGCAAGTCAACGCTGGTGCTCTTCATCGTAAACATCACTTATCAGTTCGTGCTGGTTGCACTCGGTATCTTCATGTTCTGCTGCAAGGCCGGGTATATTCTCTCGATCCATGGTTCCCTCGTTGCGCTCTTCTTCATCAGTCTGCTGTTCAACCTCGCCATGCTGCTGCTTCTGGCGGGCGTGCTCTATTCGGAAACATGGCTCAAAAAGGCGCTCACGGCGATCGTGAAATGGCTCGCAAAAGTTCATTTCATCAAGGATGTCGACGGCGCGAACGCAAAGGTAGACAACTACATCGCGGAGTTTCGCGCCGGTGCGCAGCTCATCAGATCCAACCGGAAGCGTTCTGTCTGTATCCTGCTCAGTACGATCGGCCAGACTCTGTGTTCCCTCGCCGTGCCCTGCTTTGTCTATAAAGCTTTCGGTCTGTCGGGCTGGTCGTTTTTCGACATACTCGCAGTAAACACCATCGTCTTTGTGACAGTCTCTCTCTTCCCGCTGCCCGGCTCCGTCGGCGCGGCGGAGAGCGGCTTTGTGCTTCTGTTCTCCAGTGCCTTCGGCGGCTATATCGTCCCCGCAATGGTGCTCTCGCGCTTTATCAATTATTATACCATTATGGCGATCTGCGGCTGCGTCGCAGCCTTTGCCCAGCTCCGCCGCCCCTATAACCACGCGGCGCACACAGTCGGGCTTTTGCCGGAATTGGAGGTCGCGGATGAAATTTGAAACGATACAAGGGGAAAACGGCTATGCTATCCCCTGCCTGCACACGCTCACCGGCGCGGATAAGACCGTCTGCATCGTCTCGCACGGCTTTGGAAGCAGCAAGTCCGGTCAGACACAGACGCTCTTAGAGGAAGCTTTCACCGCTGCCGGGATCGGCTTTTTCGCCTATGATTTTCCGGGACACGGCGACAGCGAGGTCGATGGGAGCGCGCTGCGCGTCGGAAACTGTCTTGCAGACCTCGCCTCGGCGGAGACTTTCGTGCGTCAGCTCGCGCCGGGTGCGGAGATCGTCTACTTCGGTTCGAGCTTCGGCGCTTATATCACACTGCTCTATCTCTCCCTTTACGCTCACGCGGGCCGGAAAGCGGTCTTGCGCAGTGCGGCTGTGGACATGCGCGGTATCTTTGACGCCTGGATGCAGCGCGACGGGATCGCGATGCCAGACTGCGGCTGGTTCGAATACGATCTCGACTTTTACCGTCCTGTCAAGATCACAAAGGAATTTCTGGACGACCTGCGGAAATACGATCTATTCCGCATCTGCCGCAAAACTGCATGCAGCGTCCGGATGCTGCACGGCGAGCGGGACGAGCTCGCCTCCCCCGAGGCGGCGCGGCGTTTCGCGGATACCTTCGCGGCGCAGCTCACGCTCATCCCCGACGGCGATCACCGGCTCTCGATCCCGGGCGCACCGGAGCGGGTCCTTGCGGAAACGCTTCGCATCTTTCAATAAAACGCTTCGATACAGGACAAAAACAAAGCCCATAAAAAACTCACGGAGTCTGTGCCCACAGGCCAAACACCGTGAGTTTTTGTCGCCTTACCGCGATTTTTGCGCGCCGTCCGGCAGTGTGACGGGAATGACGACCGTATTGACGCCATAGCTGCGGCAGACGACCGTTACGAGCTTTGCCGCGGGAGCGGACAGCAGCTCCGTTCGTCCGACGCCTGTGCAGCATCCCGCGACTGCCTCGCCATAAAACGAGAGCGCGCGCAGGCCGGGCACCTTTTTCAGCGATTCCAGCGCGGGACAGACTTCGCTGCCGGTCAGAACGAGCACGGTGACGTTCTCCAGTTCATCGGCGCGCGCGGCAAGCGCTTCCAGAAAAACTGCCGCCGCGCCGGAAGCGCCGCCGACCCAGAGCGTGTCGCCGGAGCAGATCTCTCCTGCCGCCGCGCGCACGTTCGTGATCCTCTTGTCCATACAGGGGGTTCCTCCGTTTTGGTGTGTTTTTTACCGCGTTGGGAACACGGGTTTTTCGTATTTTGTAATCATAACATAGCTCAGATGCCAGCGGAAGATATTTCTGCGCGAAAAATAAAAATCCCGTGCGTTCGGGCACTGTCTTGACGCGTCCCTCTGCTCGCGCTTATAATAGGACTCGCGCGGGAGACAGCCCGCACGGACAACAACTGATTGAAAAGGGGACTAAATATGACAACCTGGTCGGGTATCGCCTTTCTCGCATTTGTGATTCTGGCGGTCGTCAATCTCATCGGCCTGCGCTCGGACGATACGAAAGTCAACCGACGCACGAAGCCGCTTCTCATGCCGCTGCTCGCGCTTGCCTACTGGCTGGCGATGCGCGGGAATGAGAGCTTTGCGCTTTTCCTTGTCATCGCACTGCTATGCGGATTTTTGGGAGACACGTTCCTGCTGGGCACGACACAAAAGCTTTTCACCTGCGGCCTGCTTGCTTTCCTCGCGGGACACATTTTTTACATTCTCCTCTTCCTTGACAGGACAGAGCTTTCCACACTCCCGCTGCTTGGCTTCATCCTGCCGCTCGTGGTTTACGTGCTGCTGTTCTGGCTCGTCATCAAAAAACTTTATCCGAGTCTCAAAAAAGAGGACAAGCCCTGTGTGACCGTCTACATGATCGCCATTTTGCTGATGAATTACGCGGCGCTGCAATTTGGTCTTGCCGGAAACAGCTATCTGCCGTTTGTCGGCTCGATCTTCTTCGTCCTGTCGGATACGATGCTCGCTTTCCAGCATTTCAAGTTCCGCTCGACGCCGTTTTCGCGCATTGCAATCATGTCCACCTATCTTGTCGCACAGATGCTCATCACCTTCGGCTTCGTTTTTTAAAAAGGCATATCCCCGCGCTGCTTTAGGCTGCGGGGATTTTTTCTCCCCAGAGCCGCGCAGAGCCGTGCATCAGATTTTGAAATCTGTTGCAATTTCGGCTGAAAAAGTCCACAAATCTGCGGCAGCACTTGAATAATCTGGCTCTATATGCTACTTTCATGGTATCACAAGCAGTGCGGAGCGGTGACTCCGAAGGGGGAAACAGATGAATACAGAGCACGCGAAAATCTATCTCAAAGGCCAGATCGAAAACTACCTTGCCGCCAAAGGCATTAACAGCAAACGCCGCTTTTCCTGCCTCAATCCCGCACACGCGGACGCGGAGCACAGCATGAAGCTCGACCGCGCGCGGATGCGCGTCCGCTGCTCCGTCTGCGGCGCGGACTACGATATTTTTGATCTCATCGGGATGGAATACAGCATTGAGGACTACGCCAATCAATTTGCGAAAGCCTGCGACCTTTATCATGTCCAGACAGACAGCTCGACGGTCGAGGACGCGGTGAACATGCTGCGCAGCAGTATGCCGTTTGGTGCGCGGGACAGTTCCCGCGATGTTGCGGCTTACCTTGAGGAGGCGCACCGCCGCATCGGTGAAACGAACTATCCCCAGAAGCGCGGCCTCTCACGCGAAGTCATTGAGCGTTTCCGCTTGGGCTACGACCCGGAATACAGCCGCGACACCGGCCGCGAGACCTGGCACGCGCTCATCATCCCGACCGGACGCGCCAGCTATACCGTCCGCAATATCGGTCCCTCCCGCGACCGCTACCGCAAGCAGGGGACCGCACAGATCTTCAACAAGACCGCACTGCGCACCGCGCAGAAGCCGGTTTTCGTCGTTGAGGGCGAGCTTGACGCGCTGAGCGTCATCACAGTCGGGGGCGAGGCCGTGGCGCTTGGAAACGTCGAAAATTACGGTCATCTGCTCAAACTGCTTGAAACGGAGCGCCCGGCGCAGCCGCTCATTGTGGCGCTGGACAACGACGAGGAGGGCGCAAAGGCTGCCGCCAAGCTTACAGACGGCCTTGACCGGCTCAAGATCCCCTATTACAAGATCAACCCCTATGGCGAGCACAAGGACGCAAACGAAGCGCTGACGGCTGACCGCGAAAACTTTGCCGCCAGTATCGCGGGCGCGGAGCACATTGAGGACGAGGCCCGCGAGGCGGAGATCGAATCCTATATGCAAAACTGCGCGGCCAACTATTTTCAGGCCTTTCTGGACGGCATTTCGAAAGGTCCGCTCAAACCCTATGTGCCCACGGGCTTTCAGAAGCTCGACAGCGTGCTCGACGGCGGGCTCCACGAGGGCCTTTACATCGTCGGCGCGGGGGCCGGCGCGGGCAAGACGACCTTCGTCTGCCAGATCGCCGACCAAATCGCGGCACAGGGCAGCGACGTTTTGATCTTCTCTCTGGAGAGCTCTCGTGAGGAGCTCATGGCCAAAAGCATCAGCCGTCTCACAGCGGAGCGCGAGATACGCGACGGCAGCAGCGTGGGTCTTGCGAAGACTGCGCGCGACATCACGACCCGCGCCCGCTACGACGGCTATTCAAATCTTGAGCGTGAGCTTATCAACACCGCCGTTGCCGACTATCGCGACAAGTACGCGGAGCGGCTCTACATCCGCGAGGACACCGGGTGCACAGATACCGCGCAGATCCGGGAAACGGTGGAAAAGCACATCCGCTTTATGTCCTGCAAGCCGGTCGTGATCATCGACTATATCCAGCTGCTCACCCTTTATACGGACGGCGCAGCGGACAGGCAGGCGATGGACCGCACCATGCTCGAACTCAAGCGCATGAGCCGCGATCTCGGTCTGACCGTGATCGGAATTTCGGATTTTGACCGGGACGACGCGCGCACATTCACAACGAAGGAGGCGTTCAGCGAGAGCGGAACGGCGGAGTATTCCGGCGATGTGCTTCTCGCGCTGCGTCTGCGAGGCGCGAACGAGCCCGGCTTTGACGCGGAAGCGGCAAACCGCGCGTTCCCGCGCGCGATGGAGCTTCAGGTCCTGAAAAACCGCAACGGCGCTTCCGGGGACCGCATCGTCTTTGCGTATTACCCGGCCTACAACTATTTCAGAGAAGCCGATTAAAAAAACAGGCGCGGGCAGTAATGCTATGCAGCCCCGCATATTTTAAAAACGGAGTCCGCCATAGGCGGACTCCGTTTTTCGCATTTATATCTGCGCTTGTTCGTAAATGGACTCAAAAAATTCGTTCCAGATGTGCAGGCGCTTTTTGAGGCCCGCAGCGATCAGAAAGACGAAGAGGAAAACGAAAAGCGCCCGTGCGTTGTAGACAACGCTGCTCCAGACCGGTCCGGCAATGGCCTCGCGGAATAGATCGATCGCATAAGTAAACGGCCACAGCGGCTCAAGTATGCCGAAGATCTTCGGGTTCGTCTGGATGGGGTAGATGCCGCCGGCGCCCGCGATCTGGAAGACCATCATAACAACGGCGATCGCTTTGCCGACATTGCCGAACAGGGAAACCAACGTGAAGATCAAAATCGTGAAGGTGACCGAGGTCAGCACGGTGCAGCCCAGCGTCAGCGGCAGATCGACCGGATAGACCCCCAGCAGATAGATGTCGCCAAGCACAATGATCGTGGATTGGATCAGAGAGATACAAAGGAAGAGCAGGAACTTTCCGAAGTGCTTTTGCACCAGATTGAGCGCATAGCCCCCAACAATGTCCGTGCGGCAGTTGACCGCCAGCAGTGCGCAGCACAGCAGCGCTCCGATCCAGATAGCAAGCACGGTGTAAAACGGGGTAAGGCCCTCGCCAAAGGTCGTCGTGTTGTAAATATCGACTTCCTTGACCCGGATCGGAGAGGAGATAAAGTCCGCGATCTCGTCCGGGTGGTTCTCAATGAGGTCCGCCACATAGCTAAGGTCCTCGTCCGATACCTTATCGATTTTTTCAATGAGCGTATTCAGACTGTCCTGTATATCCGTCAGGTTTTTGGATAGCTCATTTGCCTGGCTGACCGTGAGCCTGCCGCTCGCGCTTGCAAAGACCGCGAGCGCGGCGAGCTGCGGGACAAGCGCGCGGCCGAGTTCCGCGATCGTTGCGGCATCGTCAAGCTCCAGCTCAAAATCCATGACGAGATTGTTGAGCGTCGGGACGGCGTTTGTCGTGATGCTGTTTGAGAGGGTCATGATCCCGGACGTTATCTCGGTGCTCAGGCCGGAGAGCGCCGTCAGCGCGTTGTTTACAGCTTGCGCGGAGCTGTCCGCCCGGAGCAGGGGGATCTGTGTTTGGAGCGCTGCCTGCTCGCTCAACACGAGCTTATCCATATAGTCGAGCGTGTCCGCCGTCAGCGCAAGGGCGTTGAGATTATAGTCCCGGTTGATTGCACGGATAGTTTCCGCGTCCGCCGTCAGCAGCGCATGTGCGGAGGCGCAGAGACTCACGCAGTGCTCCATAACCGCGATCGTATCCGGCGTGAGCCGGTTGTCGTTCGCCGCCTTCAAAAGCGAGATGATCTGCTGGTTGTAGCTGTCCAGAATGGCGAGCTGCTGCACATCGGCGTTGAGGTCGCCGGAGACCGAACTGATCATCTTCTGGGTGGAACGGGCAAGGGCTTTGTCCGCCTCCATGATGTTCTGGAGACTGTCTATCTCCTCATTGACAAGCGGGAGCTGTGCCGAGCAGTCGGAAACGAATCTCTGAAAGCTCTCAGAGTCCGCATTCGCGTCGGCAATGTATTTCTGGAGTTTTCCGATGTCTGTGTTGAGCTGCGTGAGCGTATCCTTGATCTGACCGATGGAGGAGACGCTCAAGTCGGAGTTTTTGAGCTGCAGATTGAGCGTATCGAGCGCCGCCTGTGTAACGGACTTTACGAAATTCGTCTTAATGTTATCGACCAGTTTGTTTTTTGCGGCATCCGTGATTTTTGTCGCGATGGAGTTGAGTTTTTCGTTGACGCGATAGGTGATGACCGGCTTTTGCGGCGTTGCGGTGGCAAGCGTTGTCAGTCGCTCGGAGAAGTTTGCGGGGATTTCAATGAGGGCGTAATACCTGCCCTCGTTGAGCCCGTAGTTGCCCTGCCATTCGTCGACGAAGTCCCAGCCGATGCTCTTGTTTTCCTTGAGGGCGTCGATCACGCCCTCGCCAACGTTCACGATCTTCCCGTTGAAAACGGTCCCCTGATCCTTGTTGACGATGGCGACCGGGAGGTTTCCGGTGTTCGCGTAAGGGTCCCAGCAGGCGTAAATATTGATCCACGCGTAAAGCGAGGGCAGCAGGCACAGGCCGACGACGATAAAGACGGTCGCGCGGTTTTTGAAAATGGTCCGCACATCGTGTGCAAAGAGCAGAAAGACCGGCAGAACCGCAAGGCGGACACTCTGCCAGAGCCGGCCGCAGATGTCCGTTACCGCGAAGCACAGGCGCTGTATTTTATTGGAACGATTGTTTTTCATGGGGTCACTCTCCTAAGCCGGAATGCTTGAAGCCAAGTTCGAACTGGTGGTAGGTCCGATAGAGAGGGCCGACCGTAAAATAACCGCCCAGCCAGAACAGCAGACCGAAGATGAACAGGCCGACGACGTCGGCGGTCACCGCCCCGGCAAGCGGACCGGCGATAGATTCGCGCATACCGCTCAAGGTATAAGTGAACGGGAACAGCGGCTGCAAGATCTGAAAGATCTTTGGGTCAACCTGAATGGGGTAAGAACCGCCGGAACCGGCGACTTGAACGATGAGGTAGATGATTCCAAGCGCCTTGCCGACGTTTCCGAGCGTCGAGAGCAGCGTGAAGGTGATGATGGAAAAAACGATTGCGCTGTAGACGCAGAAGAAGATGAACATGCCCGGATTGACCACATAGATCTTGAGCAGGAAAATATCGCCGAGCGCGACGACAAGGCCCTGTATCGCGGCAAAAAAATTGAACAAAAGCATTTTTCCGAAGTGCTTTTCGCGCAGGGACAGGCGCTCGACGCCCTCAAACCACGCGACCTCGGGCTTGAGTATGGCGTTCAGAACGAGACAGCCGACCCAGATCGCAAGCGTTGTATAGATTGGGGCCATGCCGGTGCCATAGTTCGGAATGGGGTAAATGCTCTCCTCAGAGATCTCAAACGGGTCGGAAATGTACTGCCCGACAAACTTCGGGTCGTTCTCCATCACTTCGATGATTTTCGCGATGTCGCCGTTGTCGATCGTTTCCAGCTGACCGCCGAGATAGCGGATCACCTCCTCGAACTGATTGAGCTTCGCGAGCAGCTCGCCCGAAAATTCGGCGGAGAGCTCCGTTCCCTCCTGCGCCGTAGCGACCATGTTTTCGATCTGCACCGCGAGCTCCTGCGCGTTTTTGATCAGTACGTCGGCATTGCGCATACTGGCGCTGAGATTGCGGTTGATGGTCTTAATGTTGTCTCGCACATCCGCGTCATAGATCTTGGCGGCGTTTATGAGCTGGGCCGCGATCTTATTTGCGTCGTTGTTGACGAGGTCGGCAATGGATTTTGAGACCGTGTTCGCCTCGACGAGCTGCTTTCGGATCGTCTCAAGCTGGGTCTGTTCATCGGCAATGTAGGGCTTTATGGCCTTTAAGCTGTCGATCATGCGCGTGTACTCCGCCTTGCGCGCGGCAACATCCTGCGACTGGATCTTTTGCAGGATGGCAATGGTGTCGTCGACCACGGTGATCGCCTTTTCCGTCTGCTTGAGCGCTTCGGCAAGGGAGGAGGACAAGGCGTCCAGCGCCGCGTCGACGTCCGGCTGCGCGGCCAGAACCTCGTCGATGAGATCGGAAAGCGTCGCGCCGAGGTTTGCGTCCCGAATGGCTTCCAGCGCGGCAACGAGGTTTTTGAGCTCCTCGTTCGTCGGGTCCGCGTCGGAGAGCACCTTGAGCATAGAAATGGTCTCATCCAAGGCAGCCTCCACATCCGCGATGGCCTGCTTGAGCGCCGGCGCGTCCCTCCGGAGCTTTTCGTAGGCTGCGTCTACATCTTTGTGGAGTTCACTGACGTCCTTTTGCAGGGCGATGATCGCCGTGCGCAGCTCGGTGAGCGAGGTCTTGAGCTGCTGCAGGTCGGCGATCGCGGTGCTGATGTCGGAGCCCACGTCGTTGTCGCGGCACTGCTCAAGGTAGTTGATGGTCGCGTCAATGGCACTCGTCATCTGCGTGAGCTGCGCGTTGATGAGCGGAATGGTGGTGTTGAGCTTGCTGTTCGCGGCGGAAGCGGTCGAGTCGTTGAGCGTCGCAAACAGCGCCTGGATCTTTTCGTTGGAGGCTTTTATGTAGTCGAGGTCCATAGCCACATTCTGCGTAGAGCGGTCCATGGTGTTCTGCATGTCGGCAAGGATCTTCTGGTTGTCGCTGTTCGTCTTGCCGACTGCCGCGAGCGCACTCTGCACATAGGGCATGGAAGAGGAGATGCTTTTCAAAAGGCCGTTCATGTTGGAGGAGTTGGCGTCGATCGCTTGCAGCGCGTTTGTTATGGTGTCCATATTCCGGCTCAGTCCGACGATCGCATCTTTCATTTTGAGGATGCTCTGCTCGTTCTGTTCCGCGGTCGTGCCGGCCTCGTTGATGACCTTGTAGACTGTCTCGTTGACGGTTGCGACAAATTCGTTCGTGACCTGCTGTATGAGCGTACTGTTCGCCGTAGAGGTGATCTTTGATGCGACAGGGTTTGCTTTGGTGTCGACCTTGTAGATGATCTCCGGCTTCTGCGGCGCATCCGTCAGGAGCGTCATGAGCTTTCCGGAGAAATCCGACGGAATTTCGATCATTGCGTAATAGGTGCTGTCCAGAATTCCGAGGTCGGCGTCTGCCTGCGTTGTAAAGACCCACTTGATCTTGTCGTTTTTCCGGAGCGACTCGACAATGTTGTCGCCGACACAGATGGTGCTGTTTTGAAACGAGACCGGCCGGTCATTGTTGACGACGGCGACAGGTATGTATTTCGTATTATCGTAGACATCCCAACAGGCCTGAATATTGACCCAGGCGTACAGTGATGGAAGAATCGAAATGCCGATGAGGACGATCAGCGCAACGGGGTTTTTGCGAATGCGCGCAATGTCCAGCTTAAATATCTTGCCGATGTTGTGTATATCCATTTCTTCTCCTTGTTAAAGGCTTTTTACTCATAATACCATAAAAAAGCGCAAAATACTACGCTATTTATACTACATTCCGTGTGAGAAGTAAACAGACCTTAACATCTCCAAAGTCCGCAGAAAAATAGCCAAAAGCGGTTTTTCATTTTTGGCAGTCCGAAAGCAGCTTCTTCTTGCACTTTCCCGGTCACGGTGCTATAATGGCAACGAAAAAGGTATATTTGAGTCGCGGCGGAGAATTGAGAGCCAGACTTTTTGAGATCGGAGAAATTGCCGGTCTTGAAAGTCTTGGCTTTTTTCATATTCTCAGCCGCTTTTTTAACCGCGCGGCATCGTTTCGGTGCTGCTGTGCGGTTTCGGAAAGGCGGAGATGAAAATGACAGATGTTGCGATCATCGGAGGCGGCGTGACGGGCTGCGCCATCGCGCGGGAGCTCTCGCGCTATCAGCTTGACGTACGCGTTTTTGAAAAGGCGTCGGACCTTGCGGAAGGGACCTCAAAGGCCAACAGCGGCATCGTCCACGCGGGCTATGACGCCCGCCCCGGTTCCCTCAAGGCAAAATTCAATATTCTCGGCGCGGCAATGTTTCCGGCACTGAGCCGGGAGCTCGATGTGCCATACCGGCAGAACGGCTCTCTCGTCGTCGGCTTTTCCGAAGCGGACCGCGAGCGGCTGAGCGCGCTTTTTGAGCAGGGCCGCGAAAACGGCGTTGCGCAGCTGCAGCTGATCGACGGGACGCGCGCGCGCGAGCTGTGTCCGTCACTCGCGGAGGGCGTGTGCTGTGCGCTGTATGCGCCGACCGCCGGCATCGTCTGCCCCTATGAGCTGACACTGGCCTTTGCGGAAAACGCCGCGAAAAACGGCGTGCGCTTTTCCTTTAACGCGGAGCTGACCGGCCTTGAAAAGCACTCGGACGGTTGGAGACTTACTTTTGCGGACGGCACAACAGAGACCGCGCGCGTCGTGATAAATGCCGCCGGGGTCTATGCAGATGTGCTCAACAACATGGTGAGCGAAACGAAGCTGCGCATCATTCCCCGCAGGGGCGAATACTGCCTGTTTGACCGCGCCGTCGGCGGCATTGCGCCGATGACCATTTTTCAGGTTCCGACCCCGATGGGTAAGGGCGTCCTCGTGACGCAGACAGTGGACGGAAACCTCCTTGTCGGGCCGACTGCTGTTGACATTCCGGATAAGGAAGACGTCGATACCACCGCCGAGGGCCTTGCCTACGCGCTCGCAACGGCGGCCCGCTCCGTCGGTCCGCTGCCGGAGCGCCAGATCATCACCTCTTTCGCGGGCCTGCGCGCCCATCTGGAGAGCGACGATTTTGTGATCGGCGAAGCGATCGGCGCGCCGGGCTTCATCAATGTTGCCGGCATCGAGTCGCCGGGCCTCACATCCGCGCCCGCCATCGGTGTTGACGTCGCGAAGCTCGTATCTTCACTGCTCGGCGCGCCGGAAAAGGCCGACTTTGACCCCGTCCGGCACGGCATCCCGAAATTCCGCGAAATGACGAACGACGAGCGCGCCCGGCGCATTGCCGAGGACCCCGCATGGGGCCGCGTCGTCTGCCGCTGTGAAACGGTGACGGAGGCGGAGATCGTGGAGGCCATCCGCCGTCCGCTCGGCGCAACGACGCTCGACGGCATCAAGCGCCGCACCCGCGCGGGCATGGGCCGCTGTCAGTCGGGCTTTTGCACGACGCGCGTACTCGACATTCTCTCCCGTGAGCTTGGCGTTGAGCCGGAGACGCTGACGAAGCATGGCGCCGGGTCGGAAATTCTAACCGGCACGAGAAACTGAGGGGGGCGGAAAACATGAAAAAAGAACTTGTCATCATCGGCGGCGGCCCGGCGGGGCTTGCGGCCGCCATCCGCGCCCGCGAATGCGGGGTCTCCGATATTCTTGTCCTTGAGCGCGACAGCGCGCCCGGCGGCATCTTGAACCAGTGCGTACACAACGGCTTCGGCCTGCACACCTTCAAGCAGGAGCTGACCGGTCCCGAATATGCCCAGCGCTACATCGACCGGGCAAATTCGCTCGGCATTGAACTGCTTTTGAATACTATGGTGCTTGACATAGACCCGAAGAAAAAAATAAGCGCCGTCAACCCCGAGAACGGTATTCTCGAGATCGAAGCCGGGGCTGTGATCCTCGCCATGGGGTGCCGCGAGCGTCCGCGCGGCGCGCTGAACATTCCCGGCAGTCGTTGCGCGGGAATTTTCACGGCGGGCACGGCCCAGCGTCTCGTCAACATCGACGGGCGCATGCCGGGCAGGGACGTCGTCATCCTCGGTTCCGGTGACATCGGTCTCATCATGGCCCGCCGCATGACGCTCGAGGGTGCGAAGGTCCACGCGGTCGTGGAGCTCATGCCCTGGTCCTCAGGGCTCAAGCGGAACATCGTCCAGTGTCTCGATGACTACGGTATTCCGCTCCTGCTCTCCCACACGATCACAAAAATAAGCGGCCGTGACCGGCTTGAGAGCGTCACGGTCGCCGCCGTCGATGAAAAACGGCAGCCGGTGCCGGGAACAGAGCAGCTCATTGCCTGCGACACGCTGCTGCTCTCCGTCGGCCTGCTGCCGGAAAACGAACTCTCGGCAAAGTGCGGCGTCAAGCTCTCGCCCGTCACGGGCGGCGCGGTCGTCAGCGAAAGCCTTGAAACGAGCGTCGACGGCGTCTTTGCCTGCGGCAATGTTCTGCATGTCCATGACCTTGTTGACAACGTCTCGAAGGAGGCGTCCGTCGCCGGCGAAAAGGCGGCGGCCTATCTGCGCGGCGATAAGACCGCCAAGCCCGGCATTCCCGTTAGGACCGGCGACGGCGTGCGCTATACCGTTCCCTCCACGATCGATCCGTCTGCCCTGACCGGGCCTGCCGAAATTCGTTTCCGCGTCGGCAGC
>JBMNPV010000027.1:0-21967 GCA_050943775.1 Oscillospiraceae bacterium | reverse complement strand
GAGGGCGGTATTCACGATGCCATTGCCGATTATGAAGACGCTGTCTTTTTTGACATTCTGGCCGAGGAGCTTGCCCGGCGCGACATGACCTACGAACACCTCAATCCGGATGATCTGGCCGAGCTGACTGCCCGAATGGACAGCTATATGAGCGAATTTGAACTCAACGGTATCGAAAACATCAGTCTCAACAACCAGTGAACGCGTGCAGGGGCGGGCGCAAATGCGTCCGCCTCTTTCATATTTTCTCTCCTCGCCGGACACACTATCCGTATCAGGCAGGGAGGTTTTTTTATGAGCTATTTTAATATGTCGAAAGCGGCCTATGGGGCTTATGTGAAAGAAAAATCACCGAATTCAACGCTTGCAGCCGACATGCTGCGCGCATTCGCCTTTGGCGGAGCGATCTGCTGTATCGGGCAGGCGCTGCTGCAAGCCTACACCGGCACCGGCATGGACAAGGAACTCGCGGCCACCCTCGTGAGTATCACGCTTGTGTTCATAGGAGCGCTGCTGACCGGACTCGGCGTCTACGACGATCTTGCAAAGTACGGCGGCGCAGGCACACTTGTACCGATCACAGGCTTTGCCAATTCCGTAGTCGCCCCGGCGCTCGAATTTAAAACGGAGGGCTTTGTAACGGGGACCGGCGCAAAAATGTTCATCATCTCCGGTCCGGTCATCACCTACGGCATCTCCGCGTCCGTGCTCTACGGCCTCATACTATACCTCTGTACCGCCGTAACGGAAGTCCACTAAAAAATCTCCGCTCCCTGCGCCAGGAAGCGGAGATTTTGATTTGGTCTGAACTCAGACGAGCTCGATCACTGCCATCTCGGCAGCATCGCCGCGGCGCGGCCCGATGCGAACGATGCGGGTATAGCCGCCGTTGCGGTCGGCATACTTCGGCGCAGTCTCGTCAAAGAGCTTTTTCGCAACGTCCTCTCTCGTGATGAAAGAGAGTGCCTGGCGGTAGTTGGCAAGATTGTTGTTTTTGCCAAGCGTTATCATTTTCTCGGCGAGAGGTGCGATCTCCTTCGCGCGGGTGATGGTGGTTTCCATGCGGCCGGTGTCAAGAAAGTCTGTCACCTGCTGTCTGAGCATCGCCATGCGCTGATCGGTGGTCTTGCCGAGCTTTCTGTTACTGGGCATTTCGGTTTTCCTCCTTTTTGGAAGTGTAAAGGAATTTTTTGCGTTTCGCCGGACCGAAGTCCGAGCTCTGCGACGATCAGTTGTTGTCGTCGCTGGCAAGGGAAAGTCCCATCATAGCGAGCTTATGCTCAACTTCTTCAAGCGACTTGCGGCCGAGATTTCTGACCTTCATCATCTCGTCCTGCGTCTTGCCAATCAGGTCTTCGACGGTGTTGATATTCGCGCGCTTGAGGCAGTTGAAGCTGCGAACCGACAAATCGAGTTCCTCGATGGTCATTTCGAGCACCTTGTCGCGCTGTGTCTCGACCTTTTCCTTGACGGTCGACTCGGAGCCGATCGTTTCGGAGAGGTCTGTGAAAAGTGTGAAATGGTCGCAAAGAATCTTCGCGCCGAGAGAAACGGCGTCCCGCGGGGTGATGGTCTTATCCGTCCACACCTCAAGCGTGAGCTTGTCGTAGTCCGTCTTGTTTCCGACGCGGGTATTTTCCACCGCGTAGTTGACTTTCAGAACGGGGGAATAGATGGAATCGACCGGGATAACACCGATGACCTGCTGGGCGAGCTTGTTCTTTTCAGCGGGTACATAGCCGCGGCCGTGATCAACGACCATCTCCATGCTGAGATAGCCGTCCGGGCCGAGGGTCGCGATGTGGTGTTCGGGGTTGAGGATCTCAACCTCTCCGTCGGCCTTGATCGAGCCGGCGGTCACTTCGCCTTCGCCGCTTGCTTCTATATACACTGTTTTCGGACCGTCGCTGTGGAGCTTGATGATGATGCCCTTGATATTCAGGACGATCTCCGTCATGTCCTCCTTGACGCCGGGAAGCGTCGAGAACTCGTGCTGCACTCCTGCGATCTTGACGGACGTAACTGCTGTACCGGGAAGAGAGGATAGGAGCACTCTCCGAAGGGAGTTGCCCAAAGTCGTGCCGTAACCGCGCTCTAAAGGTTCCACTACAAACTTACCGTAGGACTCGTCCGACGGATTCTCAATGCACTCAATGCGCGGCTTCTCAATTTCAATCATGTGTTAAAATTACCCTCCTTCTGAGTTGGCGCCGAATAGCGCCGGATATGATCAGCTTACCAATTACGAGGGTCTCTTTATTATTTAGAGTACAGCTCGACAATAAGGGTTTCCTCCACGGGGAAGTCAATGTCTTCTCTGGCAGGCATCTTAACGACAGTACCCTTCAGGGAATTTTTCTCTCTGGACAGCCACTGCGGAAGCGTGACAAACGGCGCGTCCTCACCCGTGAGGCGCTTGAACATCACGCTGCTGCGGCTCTGCTCGCGTACCTCGATGACGTCGCCGACAGAAACGAGGTAGGAGGGAATATCAACGCGGCGGCCGTTTACGGTGAAGTGACCGTGGGAAACTGCCTGGCGCGCCTCGCGGCGGGTCATGCACAGGCCAAGACGGAACACGACGTTGTCGAGTCTCCGTTCAATGGTCGTGAGAAGGTTTTCACCGGTGATGCCGGGCATCTTGGTGGCTTTCTCATAGTAGCTACGGAACTGCTTTTCCTGAATTCCGTAGATAAATTTAACTTTCTGCTTTTCATTGAGCTGCATCGCGTATTCGCTCTGCTTCCTGCGCATCTGTCCTTTGGGGTTACGGATGGTATTGCTCTTGGTCTTTGCGGTGTAACCCATGACGGCAGGAGAAATGTCAAGCGTCTTGCAGCGCTTGACGATAGGCTGCATATTTCTGGCCATAGTTCGATCTCCTTCCTTTCGTTAGACGCGGCGGCGTTTCGGCGGACGGCATCCGTTGTGGGGGATGGGCGTGACGTCCTTGATCAGTGTGACCTCGAGGCCGGCGGTCTGGAGAGCGCGGATTGCTGCTTCACGTCCCGAGCCGGGGCCCTTGACGTAAACTTCAACGGTTTTGAGTCCGTGCTCCATAGCTGCCTTGGAGGCAGTCTCGGCTGCGGTCTGCGCCGCGAACGGAGTCGACTTCTTGCTGCCGCGGAAGCCCATGCCGCCGGCGGAAGCCCAGGAGATCGCGTTGCCGTTCATGTCGGTGATCGTGACCATAGTATTGTTAAAGGAGGAACTGATGTGAACGACTCCCTTTTCAATGTTCTTGCGCTCTCTGCGGCGCGTTCTGACTTTCTTTTTCGGTGCTGCCATTTACTTATGTTCCCTCCCTTACTTTTTCTTTCCGGCGATCGTGCGCTTCGGGCCCTTGCGGGTACGGGCGTTCGTCTTGCTTCTCTGACCGCGAACGGGCAGGCCGCGTCTGTGACGCATTCCGCGATAGCTGCCGATCTCCATAAGCCGCTTGATGTCAAGCGCGGTTGCGCGGCGGAGGTCACCCTCGACCACATAGTTCTGGTCGATGCATTCACGAAGTTTGGCTTCGTCCTCTTCGGTCAGGTCCTTGACGCGAGTATCGGGGTTGATGCCGGTCTGCTCAAGAATTTTGGTTGCGCTGGTTCTGCCGATGCCGTAAACGTAAGTGAGAGCGATCTCGATACGCTTTTCCTTCGGCAAGTCTACTCCGGCGATACGTGCCATACTTTTTAATCATTCCTTTCGCATGATGCGAGCTTTTCAGCCGCAATGTGTTTGTGCTTACAGAAATACGCAGAGGATCCTGCGTAACAGGTCATTTTTGAACGAGCTCCGGCTCTCGCGGGACTCTCGTCAGAAAAGGGCGACCTGCTTAGCCCTGTCTCTGCTTGTGCTTCGGGTTCTCGCAGATGACCATAACCTTGCCATGGCGCTTGATGACCTTGCATTTTTCGCACATGGGCTTTACGGACGGTCTGACTTTCATGATAAAACCTCCATTATTTGCTTCTCCAGGTGATCCTTCCGCGCGTCAGATCGTAAGGCGACATCTGGACAGTGACCTTGTCCCCCGGAAGGATACGGATGAAGTTCATCCGAAGCTTTCCGGAAATGTGCGCCAAAATCGTGTGACCGTTGCCGATGTCAACCTGGAACATGGTGTTAGGCAACGCCTCAATAACGGTGCCTTCCATCTCTATTACATCATCTTTTGACAAACTGTTTTTCCCTCCTCGGTCTTGGCGGTCTCGCTGCGGAATTTGGCGAGTTCTCTGCGGATCTGCCTGTCGGTCGCGTTTCCGCTCCCGAGCGCCCGCGAGATCTCGTCCGATCCCGGTCTGCCTAAATTGAGATGCCTGCGGTTTTTGCGTTTAGGCTTGCTGAGCTTTCTGTTTTTCCCGTCCGCGATGAGTGCACTTCGTTCGTTCGCTTCGATCACGATGAACGCTTCGCCCGCATCGTGTCCGGCAAGGGAGATAACGATGTCGGCAGGACGCATCAGAGGTCCTCCGCCATTGTCAGGATCTCGGGCTCACCGTCTGTTATTGCAATCGTGTTCTCATAGTGGGCGGAGAGGCTGCCGTCGACCGTTACGACTGTCCAGTTGTTGTCGAGCACGCGGACCGCCTTGTCTCCCATGATGACCATGGGCTCCACCGCGAGCGTCATGCCCTTCACCAGACGGGCCCCGTGTCCGGGTGGACCGTAATTGGGGACCTCGGGTGCCTCGTGCATCTCTTTGCCGATTCCGTGTCCAACGTATTCACGGACGAGGGAATAGCCGAAACTCTCCACATATTCCTGAATGGCATGGGAGATGTCGGAGACGCGGTTGCCGGCTTTGGCGTATTTGATACCCTCGAAGAAACTCTGGCGGGTGACCTCGATCAGCCGCTTTGCTTCCTCTGAGATCTTGCCTGCCGCGAACGTGCCGCAGCAGTCGCCCTGCCAGCCGTTTTTGATGGCGCCGACGTCAATGCTGACAATGTCACCCTCACGGATGAGGCGCTTGCCGGGGATGCCATGGATGACCTCGTCATTCACCGAGATGCAGGCGCTGCCGGGAAAGCCGCCGTAGCCGAGAAAGCTCGGCGTCGCGCCCTTGCTCTTGATAAACTTAAAGATCTCCTTGTTGATCTCCTGTGTCGTGATTCCGGGGGCTACGAGCTGACGGCCCAGTGAGCGCGCTTCCGCCGTGATCTTGCCGGCGATGCGCATCTGCTCGATCTCCCGCGGACTTTTGACCGTGATCAGATTACTCATAGGCCGAGGACCTTCAGGACCTCTGCAGTGGTCTGCTCAAGCGTCGGCTGATTGTCAACGGACTTGAGCTTGCCTCTTTTTGCATAGAAGTCCTTAAGAGGCTCTGTCTCCCGGTGGTAGACTTCGAGTCTCTGCTTGACGGTTTCGGGCGCGTCGTCCTTGCGGATGCTGAGCTCGCCGCCGCAGGAATCACACTTGCCCTCGACCTTCGGGGGATTGTTGACAACATGGAAGGTTGCACCGCAGTTCTTGCAGGTACGGCGGCCGGACATGCGCTCGATGATCGCCTCGTCGGATATCTCGAGCGAGAGCGCCGTGTCGATCTCGATGCCGCAGTCCTCAAGGGCCTGTGCCTGCGGGATGGTCCTCGGCATACCGTCGAGGATCCAGCCGTTTTTGCAGTCGTCCTTCGCCAGCCGTTCCCGGACGATGCCAACAATGACATCGTCGGGAACCAGCTTGCCGTTATCGACATACTCCTTCGCCTGCAAGCCAACGGGAGTTCCCTCCTTCATGGCTGCGCGGAGGATGTTGCCGGTGGAAATGGTAGGGATATTGCACTTACGGCTGAGTATGTCGGCCTGGGTGCCTTTTCCCGCGCCGGGTGCGCCTAAAAGAATGAGCTTCATAATATCCCTCCGAATTGCTTATTCAAGAAAACCCTTGTAGTTACGCATAACCATCTGGGCTTCCATCGCGCGGACTGTTTCAAGAGCGACGCCGATCACAATGATGATCGAAGTGCCGCCGAGCGCCAGACCGTAGCTGCGGGCTTCCGAGCTGAACATCGAAACGATGATCGGTGCCACGGCGACGATTCCGAGGTAGATCGCACCGAAGAGCGTGATCTTATTGAGCGAATTCTGGATATATTCGCTTGTCGGACGGCCGGGACGGAAGCCGGGGATGAATCCGCCGTTCTTCTTCAGGTTGTTCGCAACCTCGATCGGGTTGAACTGGATCGTGGAATAGAAGTAGGAGAAGAAGATGATAAGCAGGAAATAGATGATCGCATAGGGCCATGTCGTGCTGTCAAAGACGTGCTTCATGACCCAGCTGTTGCTCCAGCTGGTTTTAAAAGCGCAGACCGTAGCGGGCAGCATGGCGATGGACTGTGCAAAGATAATGGGGAGAACGCCGGACATGTTGACCTTCATGGGAAGGTGTGTGGACTGTCCGCCGTAGACCTTGCGTCCGACGACACGCTTGGAATACTGGATCGGGATACGGCGTTCCGCGTCGGAAACGAAAACGATGAGAACGATCATTGCCAGCGCGCCGATGATCATGAAGATCGCGAGCGGAACGGAGACCGCGCCGCTGGAAACACTGGTGATAAGGCGGTAGAGATCGCTCGGCAGGCGGGCAACAATGCTCGCGAACAGGATGATCGAAATGCCGTTACCGATACCGAACTCGGTGATCTGCTCGCCCATCCACATGATGAGGGCGGAACCGGAGGTAAACGTCAGAATGATGACGATTGCTTCCCAAACGCCGGTGTCGGAAACGAGCAGGCTGTTATTCTTGAGGAGTGCGAAGTAAGCATAGCCCTGGAGCAGACCGATTAGAACGGTCGCATAGCGGGTGATGCTCGCCAGTTTTTTCTGGCCTTCCTCGCCCTCGTCCTTCTGCATCCGCTCAAGCGCCGGGATGGCAAGCGTCAGCAGCTGGATGATGATGGATGCGTTGATATAGGGCTGGATGGAAAGTGCAAAAATCGTCGCACGGGAGAAAGAACCGCCTGACATCGTATTGATCAGGCCGAGCACAGTGCTGCTGACCTGTTCAAAGTAGCTCGAAAGGGCGTCGAGATTGACATAGGGGACCGGGATCGCGTCGCCCAGGCGGTAAAGCAGAATGACGAAGAGCGTGAAAAGCATCTTTTTTCGCAGATCGTCGATTTTCCATGCGTCACGGATCGTTTTAAGCACTTATACCACCTCCGCCTTCCCGCCTGCAGCTTCGATTTTTTCTTTCGCAGACTCGGAGAAAGCGGATGCCTGAACGGTAAGCTTCTTTTCGAGCTGACCGTTACCAAGAATCTTGAGGCCGTATTCGCACTTGGAGAGTACGCCGTCGGCAAGCAGCTTTTCCGCCGTAATGACGTCGCCGTTCTCATAACGATTAAGCGCCGCGACATTGATCGCCGTGAGAGGCTTTGCAAAGATATTGTTGAAGCCGCGCTTCGGGACACGGCGTGCCAGAGGCATCTGGCCGCCTTCGAAGCCGACTCTGACACCGCCGCCACTGCGGGACTTCTGACCCTTCTGGCCGCGGCCGGCGGTCTTGCCGTTACCGGAGCCGTTACCTCTGCCCTTGCGCTTGTAAACGTGAGTGGAGCCGGCTGCCGGGGAAAGTTCGTTGAGTTTCATGCCTGCGCCTCCTTATTCTTCCGTGACCTTAAGGAGATAACCGATTTGCGCTATCTTGCCTCTGGTCTGGGGGTTGTCGGGCTGCACAGTCGTATTGCCGATCTTGTGAAGTCCGAGAGAGTTGGCAGTGGCGATATGCTTATCGAGTCTGCCATTCAAACTTTTCACAAGTTCGATCTTGAGATTTGCCATTGCTGTCCCCTCCTTATGCTTTTATTTCTTTTGCGGTCTTGCCCCTGTAAACGGCGACCTGCTCCGCGTCGCGGAGAGACTTCAGGCCTTCGAACGTGGCGGCGACCACGTTGTTGGGGTTGTTGGAACGCAGACATTTTGTACGGATGTCCTTGATGCCGGCCGCTTCGATGACAGCGCGGACAGCGCCGCCGGCGATAACGCCGGTACCGGGGGCAGCGGGTTTCATCAGAACGCGGCCAGCGCCGAAAGCGCCAATGACCTCGTGGGGGATGGTATTCTCCGTAATTGTGATCGTGATGAGGTTCTTCTTCGCGTCTTCAATTCCCTTGCGGATCGCTTCGGAAACTTCGCCGGCTTTGCCGAGACCGTAACCGACGCGGCCCTTGCCGTCGCCAACGACGATCAGCGCGGAAAACTTCATAACACGACCGCCCTTGACGGTCTTGGAAACACGGTTGAGGGAAACGACTTTCTCGATGAACTCGGACTGCTCTTCTTCTCTGCCGCGTCTGTTGTCTCTGTTATTGCTGTAAGACATGTTCTTGTTTCCTCCTCCCGTTAAAAGTTCAGACCGCCCTCGCGGGCTCCGTCTGCAAGTGCTTTGATGCGGCCATGATAAAGGTAGCCGCCTCTGTCGAAGCATACGTTCTCAATGCCCTTGCTCTTTGCGCGCTCGGCGATAAGCTTGCCGACCTTCGCGGCAGCCTCGCAGTTGGAGCCGAGGCCCTCAAAGTCCTTCTCGTTGGAAGAAGCGGCTGCGAGCGTGACGCCGTTGACATCGTCAATGATCTGGGCATAGATGTGGGCGTTGCTTCTGAAAACATCCAGTCTCGGAATCTCGGGCGTGCCGGAGATCTTTCCGCGAACTCTCTTATGGCGCTTAATGCGCTGCGATCTTGTATCAGGTCTGTTAACCATTTCGACACACCTCCTTTATTTCTTAGCGCCGGTCTTGCCCTCTTTGTGGCGAACCACTTCGTTGGCATACCGGATGCCCTTGCCCTTGTAGGGTTCAGGCGGTCTCTTCATACGCACTTCCGCCGCGAACTGACCGACCTTCTGCTTGTCGATGCCGTTGATGATGATGGTGTTCGGGTTCGGAACGTCGATCGTGATGTCCTTAGTATCCTCAACAGTGACCTGATGGCTGTAGCCGATGTTCATGACAAGCTTGTTGCCTTCCTTCGCAACTCTGTAACCGACGCCCTGAACGGAGAGCTCCTTGGAATAGCCGTTGACGACGCCCGTCACCATGTTGTTGATGAGCGTGCGGGTCAGGCCGTGCAGAGAGCGGTTCTGCTTTGAGTCGTCCGGACGGGTAACGGTAAGAACGCCGTCCTTGACCTCGACCTTCATGGAAGGCACGAGATCCCGTTCGAGCGTACCCTTCGGTCCCTTCACGGTGATGTGATTGTTTTCGTCGATCTTAACTTCCACTCCTGCGGGAATGGTAATGGGTTCTCTACCTATTCTTGACATTTCTTTCCTCCCCCTTACCAAACAAATGCGAGGACTTCACCGCCGACATGTGCCTTGCGCGCAGCTTTGTCGGTCATGACGCCTTTAGAAGTGGAAATAATAGCGATGCCCAGTCCCTTGAGGACATAGGGGATCTCGTCTGCGCCGGCATACACGCGAAGGCCGGGCTTCGAAACACGGCGAAGGCCCTGGATAGCCTTTTCCTTGCCGGGGAGATATTTGAGCGTAATGCGAATAACGCCCTGGCCGCCGTCCTCGATGAGCTGGTAGTTCTTGATATAGCCCTCATCGAGAAGGATTTGTGCGATGGACTTCTTCATCTTGGAAGCGGGAACATCGACGGTCTCGTGCTTTGCGCTTCCAGCATTGCGGATTCTTGTGAGCATGTCCGCAATCGGATCGGTGATCTGCATACTGAATTTTCCTCCTTATTAGAGTTACAGCCTCTCGGCTGTGAAACGGCGAGGTTCCTGCCCTATACTTGATAGGCCCAGGCCTTTCGTCGTCGCAGTGGACTTCGCATCCCCCGCTTCCGCGCAGGCGCGAAAGCGCGCTTGTCTCGTCACTGTCCCTCTCTAATCGAGCCCCGCATTCGCCGGACTTTTGATTTGGAGCAAAACGTGAGAAACGGAAAGCGGATGCGAAGCTTTTATTTGAAAGGGTCTCCCCTTTTCAAATCGTACAGGTCATGCGTTGTCTGGCTCTGCCAGACAGGTTCAAACTTTCTGAGACAGTTCGATAGGATCGGTCCGTCTCAAGGTCTGGCAGGGAGTCCGCAGGCAGCGGGTGACCGGCAGCACAGTATAAGAGCATACGGCAAGCCGGTCGCTGAGCATACGGACGCCCTGCACAACCATTCCCGTGAATTTACCAGGAGGCCTTCTTAACGCCGGGGATCTGGCCCTTATAGGCAAGTTCGCGGAAGCAGATGCGGCATACGCCGTAGTCGCGGAGATAAGCGTGCGGACGACCGCAGATCTTGCAGCGGTTATACTCGCGGCTGGAGAACTTCGCAGGTCTCTGCTGCTTGATCTTCATAGATGTTTTCGCCATGCTGAAATCCTCCTTAAGCCTTTGCAAACGGAGCGCCCATCAGTGTAAGGAGCTCTCTTGCTTCTTCGTCGGTCTGTGCGGTGGTGCAGATGGCAATGTTCATGCCGCGCAGCTTCTCGATCTTATCGTAATCGATTTCGGGGAAAATGATCTGCTCTTTCAGACCGAGGCTGTAGTTGCCGCGGCCATCGAAAGCATCCGGATTGATGCCGTGGAAGTCACGGACACGCGGAAGTGCAACGTTGAAGAGTCTGTCGAGGAACTCCCACATACGGTCCTGACGGAGCGTGACCTTCACGCCGACAGTCTGGCCTTCACGGAGCTTGAAGTTTGCGACGCTCTTGCGGGCCTTGGTCGCAACTGCATGTTGGCCGGCGATCGCGGAGATATCCTTGATGACGGCGTCGAGCGCCTTCTGGTTATCCTTGCAGTCGCCCGCACCGACGGAGATGACGATCTTGTCGATCTTCGGGATCTGCATGCAGCTCTTATAGTTGTACTTCTTCATAAGAGCAGGAGCGACTTCCTCTTTGTATCTCATTTTGAGTCTGGGCATATCAGGCATTTTTCAGTCACTCCTTTCTTAAAGCGGTTCGCCGCACTTTTTGCAGGCGCGGGTCTTGCTGCCGTCCTCGCGGATCTTGTGGCCAACACGGGTGGGCTGACCGCAGCGCGGGCAGACGACCATGACCTTGGAAGCGTAGATCGGCGTTTCGGACTTGATGATGCCGCTCTCCTCACCGGGCTTGCGGGCCTTGATGTGGTGTGCGCAGAGGTTAACGCCTTCGACGACCACCTTGCCGTGCTTGGGGTCGGCGGAGAGGACCTTGCCCTGCTTGCCCTTGTCCTTACCGGACAGGACAACGACTTTATCGTCTTTAATAATTTTCATTCTTCGCCCTCCTCATATAACTTCGGGAGCGAGCGAAAGGATCTTCATGAAGTCCTTGTCGCGGAGCTCGCGGGCGACGGGCCCGAAAATACGGGTGCCGCGGGGATTCTTATCGTCGCGGATGAGAACGGCTGCGTTTTCGTCGAAGCGGACATAGGTGCCGTCTGCACGGCGAACGCCTTTCGCACTGCGGACGATAACGGCCTTGACCACTTCGCCCTTTTTGACGGCGCTGCCCGGCTGCGTCTTACGGACGGAAGCCACGATCACGTCGCCGATGTTGCCGTATTTGCGTCTGCTTCCGCCGAGAACGCGGATGCATTTGATCTCTTTGGCGCCGGTATTGTCGGCCACCTTGAGATATGTTTCTTCCTGTATCACTTTGGGGCCTCCTTACTTTGCCTTTTCTACGATTTCGACGAGACGCCATCTCTTATCCTTCGACAGAGGACGGGTCTCCATAACGCGGACGGTATCACCGATCTTGCACTCGTTGTTCTCATCGTGTGCCTTGAGGCGATAGGTGCGCTTGATGATCTTCTTGTAGAGCGGATGCGCAACGCGATCCTCGACCGTGACGACGATGGTCTTGTCCATTTTGTCGGAAACGACCTTGCCGACGCGGGTCTTGCGGGAAGATGTTCTTTCTTCGTTCATTGTCACTTACCTCCTCACTGCTCGAGCTGTTTCTGGCGAATAACTGTCTTGACTCGGGCAATGTCACGACGAACGGCAGAAATCTTGGTGGGATTGTCCAGATGGTTGGTCGCATGCTGCATACGGAGGGTGAACAGATCCTTTTTCAGTTCAGTGAGCTTGCTTTCGAGCTCAGCAGGGGTCATTTCGCGTATCTCATTAGCCTTCATCTTATTCACCACCTGTCTCGGAATCGGTAACAGTCTCAGCCTCGCGCTTGACGAATTTTGTCTTGATAGGCAGCTTATGGCTTGCAAGACGCATGGCCTCACGGGCAGTTTCCTCGGAAACACCGGCCATCTCAAACAGGATGCGGCCGGGCTTCACGACGGCGACCCAATACTCGGGGGAACCTTTACCGGAACCCATTCGGGTCTCAGCGGGCTTCTGGGTAATGGGCTTGTCGGGGAAGATCTTGATCCAGACCTTGCCGCCGCGCTTGGTGTAGCGGGTCATGGCGATACGGGCCGCTTCGATCTGATTGGAAGTGATCCATGCGGGCTCGAGGGCCTGGAGACCATATTCACCGTAGGTAACGGTGTTGCCGCGAAGCGCTTTGCCCTTCAAGCGGCCGCGCTGTTGTCTGCGGTATTTGACTCTTTTAGGCAGAAGCATTATGCGTTGCCTCCTTCCCTGGGTGTCGAAGGACGGGAGCCACGATTGTAGCCGCCCTCGCGGTTCTGGGGACCACGGTTATTATAACCGCCGCCCTGCGCGCCGCGGTTATAGCCGCCTTCTCTGCGGTTGTTGTTTCTGCGTCTGTCTCCGCGATCACGGTCATTTGCACGGGAGAGATCCATCGTGCGCGGCGTGCTGCGGAGCGTCTGGCTGAGGACCTCGCCTTTGTAGATCCAGACCTTTACGCCGACGCGGCCATATGTGGTCGCGGCTTCGGCAAAGCCGTAGTCGATGTCTGCGCGAAGCGTCTGAAGCGGAATGGTGCCTTCGTGGTAGCACTCCTTGCGGGCGATCTCAGCGCCGCCGAGACGGCCGGAGCACATGACCTTGATGCCCTTGACGCCGAGGCGCATGGCGCGGCCCATGCAGTTTTTCATAGCGCGGCGATAGCTGATGCGCTTTTCAAGCTGCTGTGCAATGTTTTCCGCAACGAGCTGTGCGTCGGTATCCGGCGTGCGGACCTCGACGATGGACAGCGCGACGGGCTTGCCGATCATCTTTTCAACGGACATGCGCAGGCGCTCGATCTCCGTGCCGCCCTTGCCGATGACGACACCGGGACGGGCGCAGTGGATGAAGATGCGGACCTTGGAGCTGTAGCGTTCGATCTCAATTTTCGGGACTCCTGCGGAATACAGGGATTGCTTGAGGTACTTGCGGATGTTGTAATCTTCAACGATCAGATCGCCGACTTTATCGTTTCTGGCATACCATCTGGAATCCCAGTCGTCGATAACGCCAACGCGGAATCCATGCGGATTAACTTTCTGTCCCATATTCAGCCTCCTCCCTTATTCTTTCTCAGCCACAACGACGGTGATGTGGCTGGTTCTTTTGTTGATGCGATACATACGGCCCTGTGCACGCGGCATACCGCGCTTGAGGATCGGACCGGGGTTCGCATAGGTGGTCTTGACATAGAGCTTATCGGGGTCCATGTCGAAGTTGTTTTCGGCGTTTGCCGCAGCGCTCTTCAGCACCTTGATGAGGAGCTCGGAGGCGGCCTTCGGAGTATGCTGAAGGATGGCTTCCGCTTCCTTGACATCTTTGCCGCGGATGAGGTCGCAGACGACTGAGACCTTACGGGGAGAGATGCGGGCAAACTTGTGTTCTGCTCTTGCTTCCATTGTTCTCCTCCTTATTTCGTCGTCTTCGAGCCGGCGTGACCGCGGAACGTACGCGTGGGCGCAAACTCACCGAGCTTGTGGCCTACCATGTCCTCGGTGACATACACCGGAACGTGACGGCGGCCATCATGGACCGCGATGGTATGACCGACAAAAGACGGGAAGATCGTGGAGGAACGGCTCCAGGTCTTGAGGACCTTTTTCTCGCCGGTCTTGTTCATTTCATCGACCCGCTTGAGCAGTTCGGGAGCTGCAAAGGGGCCTTTCTTGATGCTTCTGCTCATTTTACAATTCCCTCCTTACTTCTGGTTGCGATGCTTGACGATGAACTTTTCGCTCTTGTTCTTCGTCTTGCGGGTCTTGTAGCCGAGTGCAGGCTTGCCCCACGGGGTAACCGGTCCCGGACGACCGACAGGAGCCTTGCCTTCACCGCCGCCGTGGGGGTGGTCGCAGGGGTTCATGACCGAGCCGCGGACGGTCGGACGCCAGCCCATGTGACGTTTGCGGCCGGCCTTGCCGATGTGGATGTTGGCGTAGTCGATGTTGCCGACCTGGCCGATCGTGGCCATGCAGTCCAGACGGATCTTGCGATACTCACCGGAGGGCAGGCGGACCTGTGCGTAACCGTCTTCTTTCGCCATGAGCTGAGCCTCAACGCCGGCGCTGCGGACAAGCTGCGCGCCCTTGCCGGGATAGAGCTCGATGTTGTGGATGACCGTGCCGACGGGGATATTTGCAAGCGGAAGCGCGTTGCCCGGCTTGATATCGGCGTTGGCGGAGGAGATAACGGTATCTCCGGCGTTGAGACCGACAGGCGCGAGAATGTAGCGCTTTTCGCCGTCTTCATACTGGACCAGAGCGATGTGCGCGGTGCGGTTCGGATCGTATTCGAGGCGAAGCACGGTCGCGGGCATATCGGTCTTGTCGCGCTTGAAGTCGATGATGCGGTATTTGACCTTGTTGCCGCCGCCGCGATGGCGGACGGTAATGCGGCCGTAGCTGTTGCGGCCGGCGTTCTTTTTCAAAACCTCTACAAGGGATTTCTCCGGACCGGCATGTTTGTCAACCCCGTCGAAGCCCGAAACCGTCATGTGACGTCTGGACGGTGTAGTGGGTTTATAAGTTTTGATAGACATTGCTTTTTTCCTCCCTTACACCATACCCTCGAAGATTTCGATGTTCTTGGAATTTTTGCTGAGCTTTACGACGGCCTTTTTCCACTCGGAGGTCATGCCCTTGGGGTTGTTGCCCAGGCGCTTTTCCTTGCCGGGAACGATCGTCGTAGTAACGCGGATGACCTTCACACCGAAGATCTCCTCGATTGCCTTTTTGATTTCGATCTTGTTCGCGTCCTTGGCGACCTCAAAGACATACTTTTTGATGTCGAGGTCTTCCATGGACTGCTCGGTGATGATCGGGCGCTTGATGATGTCGTATGCGGTTCTCATGCGAACACCTCCTCGATGGTCTCGAGCGCAGCCTTGTCAAGGACGAGCTTGCCGGCGTTGAGAACGTCATAGGGGTTGATGACGTTGGCGAAAGTCGCGGTAACACCGGGGATGTTTCTTGCGCTCTTGATGACGGATTCGTCGACTTCCTTCGTGACGACGAGCGCCTTGCCGGTGACGTCGATCTTGTCGAGGAAGGTCTTGAAGGTCTTGGTCTTGATCTCCGGCATGGTAAGCGCGTCGATCACGACGATCTCGCCTTCGGCTGCCTTGGAGGACAACGCGCTCTTGATGGCAAGTCTCTTGACCTTCTTGTTCAGCGTGTAGCTGTAATCGCGGGGCTTCGGAGCAAACGCTACGCCGCCGTGGGTCCACACCGGAGAACCGGCATGACCCGCGCGGGCGCGGCCTGTGCCCTTCTGGCGCCAGGGCTTGCGGGTCGTGACGTCGACCTCGCCCTTGGTGAGAGCGCTCTGCGTACCCTGACGGCAGTTCGCGAGGTGGTTCTTGACGGAATCGTGAAGGACCGACACGTTGGGTTCGATACCGAATACGGATTCGGAGAGCTCGATCTCACCGACCTTTTCGCCGGCCATGTTGAAAACTGGTGCTTTAGGCATTTTTGTCTCTCCTTTCCTTTATCTGTTTCTGGCGGAAGCCTTCTGCGGGTTGACACGAGCAGACTGCTTCTGCGGGTTGGAGCTGATACCGGCGGCAGCGCCTTTGGCCTTGATATTCTTGACGGTGTTCTTGAGGTAGACAACACCGCCCTTGGGGCCGGGGATCGCGCCGCGGACAACGATCATATTGAGTTCGGGGTCGACCTTGACGATGTCGAGGTTCTCAACCGTGACCTGCTCGCAGCCCATATGACCGGCGCCCATCTTGCCCTTGTAGATACGGGACGGATCGGAGCAGGAGTTCATGGAACCTGCATGACGGTGGACCGGGCCGCCGCCGTGGCTAGTGGGGGTGCGCTGTGCGCCATAGCGCTTGATAACGCCGGCGTAGCCTTTACCTTTGCTGATGCCCGTAACGTCGACTTTATCGCCCGCCGCGAACACATCCGCCTTCACTACATCGCCGACATTGAGCGTGGTGCAGTCTTCGAGACGGAATTCTTTGAGGTACTTTTTGAGGGGAACGCCCGCTTTTTCAAAGTGGCCCTTCTCCGGCTTGGTGAGCTTACGCTCGGACTCGTCCTGGAAGCCGAGCTGGACGGCATCATAGCCTTCCTTGTCCTTGGTCTTCTTCTGGACGACGACACACGGACCCGCTTCGATAACGGTGACGGGAACGACGTGCCCTGCTTCATCGAAGATCTGCGTCATGCCGACCTTTTTACCGATGATGGCTTTCTTCATTGTATTTCCTCCTTAAAGGTTATTGGTCAGATCGCTTTCACAGTCGCGCACGAGGCGCGGTGCCAGAGGCTTCTGACTTGACCCCGCCCGCGCGCAAGCCGCAGGCGATTGGGGCGCAAACAAAATTAAGTTGCGACACTAGAAATAATAAATAGTGTATCGTGCGGGGGATCAGAGCTTCATCTCGATCTCCACACCTGCGGGAAGCTCAAGGGACATCAGAGCCTCAACCGTCTTCTGGGTCGGATTCATGATGTCGATGAGGCGCTTGTGGGTGCGGCGCTCGAACTGCTCACGGCTGTCCTTATATTTGTGGACAGCGCGAAGGATGGTGACGACTTCCTTTTTGGTGGGAAGCGGGATGGGGCCGGAGACCTTGGCGTCCGTGCGCTTTGCGGTCTCGACGATCTTTTCCGCCGCGGCGTCGATGAGCTGATGGTCATACGCCTTGAGACGGATACGGATCATTTTCTTATTGGTGTTTGCTGCCATGATGTTTCCTCCTGAACGTTAATTTCCCGGCGGCATTGGCTCCGACGGGGGATGATGTGCGTCAGGTGAGAAGTTTTTCTGTACACTTTGCCGTGCGTATCAGACTCTGCCCGAAAAACAAACCGGATATTTGATCCGGCCTGTCACCGTCCAGACGATATACGCGTGAACAGAAACGTTCTGCACCGCCCGATCATTGCCGGAACGCCTTCCGGCAACGGACATACTCCACGGAAGTTACCGGTCGAGGCCGAACGACACCCGCCGCAATCTCCCGCTTCATCGCATTTCTGCGCGCAAACGGGCGCAACTTTCCCAATGCGCGCTTCGTTAGAGTATCAGAATTTTCACCCGTTGTCAATAGTATTTTGTATATTTCCGGTCAAAAAAAACATGTTTCGCGCGCGAAGGCGACGGACCGCAGTTTTACGCCGGTCCGCCGCCTTCACAAACGATAAAATTATTTCATGCCCAGCTGAATCTCGCCTTTTGCCTTGTAGATGCGGGACATACGCGACTCGTCCAGAAAATGCTGTGTAATGGTGCCCATCGTAACGACAAGAGGCGGGTAGATGTGACTGGCAACGATCTGGTAGCCTTCGCCCTGAAGCAGCTCCTCAAGCGTCTCGATACGTGCCGTCTTTTTGGCAATGTTCATGTTCGTAACGGAGAAATCCAGCCGGAGTTTGCTCAGAAGCTGCTGCTGGCTCTGATCGGCCGCTTTCATCGCTTCGAGATAACGGATGTTCTTTCCCATTTCTTCGGCTTTTTTGCTCAGTTCGGCAACTTCCGCCTTTAGGTCGAGCCGCTCTTTTGTAAGCTGCGGATCGCAGCCGACGATCATGCGGGTCTGCAGGTTGCGTTCGCTGCCGATAACTCTGGCTTCGATGCCTTTAAAGCTCGTGATACTGCCGCCGATGATCGCGCCTTTCCCCGTGACTGCCGTGACCTTTTCACCGCAGGCAACAACACTGTTGATGATGTTCTCAGCGGTAATGGGACCGGTAACTTCGGCGTTCGTGTTCTCAATAAACTTTGTGAGCAGCCTGCCGCCGGCAGAAACATTTCCGCCGTTGATGCCGCCATTGATCTTGATGTCCCCCGCCGCCTCGACCGTTGCGCCGACAACGCTGCCGAAAATGTGGATGTCGCCGGTGGCGCGGATAACGAAGCCTTCGAGCACGCTGCCCTTGATATTGATGGAGCCGACAACATCGAGGTTGCCCACGGAACTGTCAACATTGCCGTCGATGGAAACGACCGGATTGATCTTGAAAACGTTCCCAACATAGACAAGCTGTCCATCGGTCTCAGCAACGAGATGCTGGCCGTCCTCGCTGAGGACAATGTGTGTCCCGCGCGGCAGGCGGGCTTCCCGTCCGGGGCGGCCCTTAATGATATTGCCGCCGACATCGTAGCCGTCTTCCGGTTCTGTGGGCGGGATAATGTTGCAGATTACGTCCCCCTTGTTGACGCATTGCAGCCAGTTGAGGTTCTTAAAATCCACGACCGATCTCTCGTCGGCCTCCAGTGTGGCGCGCTTCTCTCGCGGATAGAGTTCTTCAACGCGGCCGTCGCTGCCGTTGACCGCCGCTTTACCGACGGCGAGTTGAAAAACCTTGAAGTAGCACTTTTCATCCAAGGTCTTTTCGAGCTGGTCAACATCGACGCCGGAACGCACACCGGAATTTTCTGCCTGCCGGAGCAGTTCACCAAGCGTAAGCTCCTGTCCTTCCCCGATCGGCGGCAGCAGCAGCGCCTGTGCCTTTGACCAGTCGCGCGCAAGCCCGATCTCCAGCTGCATATCGGAAGAAAACGCACCGTCCCAGTCGGTGGTACGCATCAGTCTCAGAAGATTTTCGGCCTTGTTGTTGAGATCTCTCCAGAACACCTCGTCATCCTTGTCTCGGATGCCATCAACAAAAAAGGCGTTCGGACTGTCAGCGACGGGATAGCCGAGCTTTCGCGCCAGTGCTGTAAGCGGATGCTTATAGTCCGGCTCCGGCTCCGGTTCTTTCTCCGGCTCCGATTCAAAAGCCTTGCTCTCCTGCGGCTTTTCGCCTGCGGGGACCGCCATCTCGTCCTCAATAATAATTGGTATATTGTCTTCCTCAGCCCAGGGGTCTCGTCTTTCGGGACCGTTTTTACTCGTTCTTTCGGACATTGAGCTTGTCATCGCACAGTCCTCCAAACTATATATAGTACCTATATTATAATGTGTAGTGCCGTTTCAAGCAATAGTCATTGCGAAATTTGTATATTTTTGTCGAGACATACGAAAACGAATGCCTTTGTTTGACAGAAGCGCTTTGTCAAAGGCGGGCCCCCGCTCACGCAGGGACCCGCCTACTCGGTTCATATACCGCTCGCACCGTAGTTTGCCAGCACTCGCGCGGAGGGATCCTCTACCTGACAGCCCTCCCACTCCCGGTTCGGCATCCAGAAGCCCGAAACCATATGTGCCTGTCCGGGATAGTGCTTTTCAAACAGCTCCCGGTACAGCAGCGATTCCTTCGTGAACGGCTGTGCAAAATCATAGTGCGCGCGCTTGGTTTCGAATTCCTCGTCCGTGTACAGACCCTCGGCATACGCCTTGAGATCGTCCACCATCGAGTGCCCGACCGCATCCGAAAACGCGGCTTTCTCCCGCCACAGAATGTCCTCCGGCAGATAGCCGCCATCCTCGAATGCGTGTCGCAGGAGATACTTCCCCATGTTGTAGCGGTTCTCCTTCATCTCCCCCGGCACCGACATGACATATTTTACAAAATCAAGATCGCCAAAAGGAACGCGGGCCTCAAGCGAGTTCACGGAAATGCAGCGGTCGGCGCGGAGCACATCGTACATGTGCAGCTCCCGCATTCGCTTTTCAGATTCCTGCTGAAAGGCCTCGGCGTCCGGTGCAAAGTCCGTGTACTTGTAGCCAAAAAGTTCGTCAGAGATCTCCCCCGTCAAAAGCACGCGCACATCCGTGTGCTCATGGATGTACTTGCAGACATGGTACATGCCGATGCTCGCGCGGATGGTCGTGATATCATAGGTCCCGAGCAGGCCGACGACCTCCTCCAGCGAGGCGAGCACATCCCGGCGGTTTATCGTGACCTCGGTGTGTTCGCTGCCGAGGAAGTCCGCAACCTGTTTGGCGTACTTGAGGTCGATCGCGTCGCTGTCCATGCCGATGGCAAAGGTTCGGATGGGTCTGTTCAGGAGCTTTGCCGCAATGGCGCAGACCAGCGAGGAATCAAGCCCGCCGGAGAGCAGAAAGCCGACCGGCACATCCGCGTCGAGCCGCTTGGCAACACCCATGGCAAGCTTCTGCCGGATATTCGTGCAGACTGTCTCCAGATCGTCCGGCTCCGCTTCGCGGCGCTCTGCGATGTCGCAGTAACGCGTGAATTTTCCGTCCGCCCAGTAGCAGCCGGGCGGGAAAGGGAAGATCGTATCGCATAGTCCGACCAGATTTTTCGGTTCCGAGGCAAAGACCATGTTTCCTCCTGCATCTCTGCCGTAGTACAGCGGACGGATACCGATGGGGTCGCGCGCGGCGATAAAAGCTTTTTTCTTTCCGTCGTAGAGGATCATGGCGAACTCCGCGTCGAGCATCCGGAACATCTCTGTGCCATACTGCTCATAGAGCGGCAGGATGATCTCACAGTCGGAATTACTTTTAAATGTATAGGTGGAGGAGAGTGTGTTCTTCAAATTTCGGAAACCATAGATCTCGCCGTTGCAGACGACAAAATTGCCGTTGAGCACAAAGGGCTGCATCCCTGTCTCATTGACGTCCATGATCGCAAGGCGGTGAAAGCCGAGCCGGCCTGCGGGCGTGTCGATCAGCCGGGTCATATCCGGCCCCCTTGACTTGGTCTTGTAGAAGGCTTCGACGAATTCCTCCTGCGGGATGTCGAAGCCCTCTGCTCCGATGATAGAACACATAGTTTTTCCTCCAATTTAATGATGTAGGGTGAAAAAGTATACGGGTATCAAAAGGGGCGGCCAAAGGCCGCCCCCGATGAACAGATTTGGTGGACCTTGCTGCCGATGTGCTTACCGAACGCCAAAGAGCAGGTCGCCGTAGGAGGGGAAAGGCCAATATTCTTTCGCGGTCAGCGTTTCAAGCTCGTCCGCATTCACGCGAAGCTCGTTCATAGCCGGAATAACGTGGTCTTTATAGAAGATCGCCGTTTCCATGACGCCGACCGTTTCCTTTGCCTCAATGACGGCCTTTTCAAGCTCGGTCATTTTGGCAAACATGCTCGCCTCGATGCGGGAGATCTTTGCGAGCGTTTCCGTTTCGTAGCTGCAATCAATGTCGGCGGAAACCGCCTTCTTGGCGGCAATGGTATCGGCAAGACTCTTTGCATACGCGGATACGGCCGGCAGAATGTCTTTTTTTGACATATCCAGCATCGTTTGCGCCTCAATGTTGATGATCTTGGCGTAATTGTCAAGCTTGATGTCGTAATGGGACTGGAGCTCCGCCCTGGAATAGACGCCATGGGATGTAAAGAGCTGCACAGACTTTTCCGAGATGAATGCCGGCATGCAGTCCGGCGTCGAGCGAAGATTCGGCAGTCCGCGGCGCAGGGCCTCTTCGATCCATGCGTCGTCGTAGCCGTTGCCGTTGAAGATGATGCGCTTGTGCTCCTTGATCACGCGCTTGATCAGATCGTTGAGCGCACTCGTGAAGTCCTCCGCGTTCTCCAGTTCGTCCGCGAACTGGCGCAGTTCCTCGGCCACCGCGGTGTTCAAAACAACGTTCGGTCCGGCCATGGAAAGCGTCGCGCCCGGCATACGGAACTCAAACTTGTTGCCTGTGAAAGCAAACGGCGAAGTGCGGTTCCGGTCGGTGGTATCCTTGAAAAAGCGCGGCAGTACATCGACGCCGATCTTGAGCTGTTCTTTCTTACGGCCGCCATAGGGCTTGCCGCTCTCGATGGAGTTGAGGATCTCG
>JBMNPV010000026.1:0-22636 GCA_050943775.1 Oscillospiraceae bacterium | reverse complement strand
CTGGTGGACTCTACATCCTTCAGAGGGGTGCTGATTAGAACATTTTTATTTGCTCAGAATCATCCTTGCCTTTGGGCGCACTGGATGACTTCTTCGTGGCGGCTGTCTTCTGGGGTGCTGCTGCTTTCTTTTTGGCTTCAAACTCTTTTCTCTTCTGTGCAAAGTATTTATCTACTTCTTTGCGAGCAGTTTTTGTCGGTATTAGAGCGGCCATCTTTTCGAGCTTCAGATCGCTCTCGCGCATCTTTTGGTAATGCTTCGAGTCTGCGGAACATACCCACCGAGGTTCGTTTTTCATTGCAAACACATAGGGCGCACCGCACTTGCAGCGGAGAATACCATCCAACGGATACTGCTGTGCAACATTCCTGGAATAGTCACCAGCAACGCACTGCCAGTAGATACCGCCTTCGTCGCTTTCTTTTACGATCATCTCTTCACCACAGATGGGACACTTCTGCTCATATGTATTTTCTATTGCGCCGCAGATATGCTCAATATCGAAAAGCTTTTCATATTCGGCAGTCAGTTCCCGATCCGCATGTCGCTGCATAACCTCGCCGGTCAAGCCGGTAAAGCTCAGCGCATTCAAAGATCCTATCCAAACCGCATCGCTGTCAACGAAGATCAGTTTTTCATGCATGCCCTTTTTGTGAAGGATACTTACACCAATCGCACGCAGCTCTTCCTCACATTTCTGGTACTGTGCAAGCTCAGACTTGCCGCGATCGGATAGCGCCTTTGTGACAACGATAATTTGCTTTCCTTCGCGAATAGCATCGGAGAAGGCCGGCAGGAGAGTGCTGAGTCGAGCTTCAGTCATAAAGGCCGAGTACACAATCAATCGTTTTTTGAATGACTTGATATCCGACATAAAATAGTCATTGAAGGATTCTTCACGGCAAACAATGTGTTTTCCCTTTAGATTTCCATCAAAAGCGAAATCAGACTGTCGTGTAAATACGATATCCGGAAGAAGAGACTTGGCATCTACCTTGATCAGCTTATCTTTTTTGATGAGCTTATCCAGCAGTTCCGACAGAGCGTTGTTTTTAGCTCGCTTTTGGCAATATGCAAAATTGCCGACGATATACAGCTTAAATTTAGCTCTCGTAACAGCCACATTGAACATCTTTCGCAGATCTTCATTGACTTCCTTATCTGTCATAAACAGATTTGCTTTCCAATGCGGCTCGTCAATGACAAGATCAAAGATCACGATGTCGGCCTCGCTGCCCTGGAAGCTGTGGATCGTACCAGCTCTGATGAAATTAAGGTTTTCTTTGAAGCCTCGGTTACGATACTCCAGATCCACAAGCTGGTTAATTCTTGCGATATGTGGCTTATAAGGAGCAACAATCAGCACAGATGCCTCTTTTTCAGGCTGAGCAGTTTCGGGATCAAGATCCTTCAGTTTGTTTTCCAAGAACTTGAATGCGAGATCAACGGAAACAGCCGCAGAGAAGCAGTTCAGGCGGCTATGACTCTTTCCTTGAGGCACACCGGTAACCCAAGCATGAAGACTCTCGGTGTCGATCAAATGAACATTTCTCTTAGTCCTTTTGCCGGAATACCAGCTATAGAACTCCTCACGATCTTTAACGCGGCGCTCGTTGTTATCATCAGAATGAAGACCGCCATATGCACCGTAGTACATGTTCGCAATGTCAGCAATATCAGATTCCATGCGGAACTGATTATTGAGCATAACGAAGTTCTCGGGACATGTTGCTTTATTCCGAGCCCGCTCCTGCATTCCGCTGTGATAGAAGATGTCCTTACCCAGCCATTTCTGAGCCATAGGAGTATCAGCCATGACAATAGGCGGCAACTGTAGGAAGTCACCTACGATCACAATGCTGCTTTCAGCGAGATAACTGGCACACCAAAGCGCAGGAATAGAAGCCATGGAGGCCTCGTCCAAGATTACGGTGTCGAATTTTCTCTCTCGTAAAGTTTCGCTCAAATAGGACTTCGCAAGTGTAGCACCAACGATTTTGGCACTCATAATTGCCTGCTTTTCGAGCTCCTGCATTTTCTCTTTAAGCTCATTGAGCTGCCGGAAGATTTCGACCAACTGCTGATCCGCATCTTCTTTTTCCTTAATGATTGCATCCAAATCAACAGCGGCCATTTCAGCTTTTACAGATGTATACAGCTTGGAGAGCTCATTAAAGAGGGGAGAGATTCCTTCAGGAGTCGGCTTGGACAGGAAGGCAATACAAAGAGAGACCTCTTTTTCGAGCTGCTCGGAGCAAGCATTATTCTCCTTATCACGCAGTCGCTCAGTCTCGGCCAGTTTATCCTGCTCCTGGCGGACTTTTCTGCCCAGCTCGCTAAGAACATCAAACGAAGATTTCGCCTGGCTCTGCTGCCGTTCAAGTTCACGCACTTCTTCATGCAGCGTGTTTTTTCTGGCGGTCAAATCCGGAAGTGCCTTTTGTGCGTCAGAGAGCTCGGCCTGCAGCTTCTTCACCTCATTATTCCAGTATTCCGGAGTTTTTGATGGAGTGACTGCACGGATCTGTTCCTGTAAAAGCAAAAGACTTTCCAGTTGCTGAGAATACTCCCGCTTCAAATCCTGCTGACGGCGCAGGTCGCCATTAGCAATAGGAATTTCCCGGCGAACCCGCTCCAAAGTAGTCTGTGATTGCGTAACAGCGCTCTTGCCGGCGAAAAGTTTTGCGACAGAGCTCTTTTTCTCGTAATCCGAGATTGTTTGCTGTGCCGCCGTCTGCTGTCTTGCCAAATCGTTGATCGAATTCTGGAGGCGTGTGATCTGAGCAGCAACTTTGACAATTTCGCCTCTTAGGAAGGCCGCGGACATATACTTTGCTTCCTGCGCCCGAAGCTCAGCATATTTACTGTGCTTTTTAACCTCATCTTGGGCAGTCTGGATCCGCTGCGGCAACGCAGAGGCTGCATTTTCGGCCCGCTCAACCCGCATGCAGATATCGCCGTATTCATCTCTTTTCGCTTTCAATGTTTTCGATAGGATCAGATAGTTCGCGTACTCAGGATGAGCTATCTTTTCCTTTTCTACCAAAACATTGATAGCGTCGATTCTACGCTGAATCTCGGCAATTTCCTTTTCATGCGCAGCAATACTCTGAAGTGCTTTCTGGATTACATCCAGGTTGCTTTCCTTTAACCAAACATCCTTGGCAAGCAAGGGACGGATTTCGTTGATCCGGCGCTGCAATTCAGCCTGCTGCTTTTCGAGAGCTGCCTTTTGCTCGTAAAGCTCATTTCCTAAGGCGGCAACATGCTGAGCCAACAAAACCCGTTCCGGCAAGGGCCTTGCAGGAGTACCGATTCTCAAAATCGGGTAATTGGCATCACTGTCCTGATTGGATTTGGAGTATGTTTTGTCGGCTTTTTCAATGGCACCATCAACTGCCGTATTGGTATGAGACACAACTAATACAGAGCGATCGTGCTTGTATAGCTCGTCGATAATTTGGCCGATAACCGTGGTCTTGCCAGTGCCAGGAGGCCCCCAGATATATGTAATATCACTTGAAAGTGCGGATACAATGGCATTATTTTGGCTTGGGGTATTACCGGCATTCAGTGCCAAGTCGCTATACTCGAAAATCTTCTTTGCAGGGTAAATGCCGCCGTCAGAAGACAGCATACGATTCCCTGCTGGGTTTTCTTTCTCGGAATTCTCTTCGATACATTTGATCAGCCGCTCCATCAATACGGTAGCACCATTTTCAAGTCTGGCTTTCCCAATTGTATCAGGCAGAGGCGATTTGGTGGATATTACGATAGAGTTTTCCTCAAAACTTATAACGGTAACATCAAATTGATCTTTACCGATTACAAGTTTACACGGTGTATCTGCCGGAAGAGAGGGGACGTATTCAATATTAAATCGATACCAAAAGTCAGCACCATGGCTTTCGATCTGGCGACCTGCGAAGAGAAGTGTGGAGGATTGTCCGCTCTTTTTGATCTTATCGATTTCTTCTTCAAGTGCATCTCGAAACTCCGCCAGAATTCCCTTCAATTCCACACGTGCTTCATCAATATAATTCGGCATAATCTTCCCTCCTCTTCTGAAATAATCAACGTTTATTTTAATTTTATCATACTTGACGAAACAACGCAAAACAAATTAAACACCGAAAGTGTGCAGCCAATTTCTTCGAAATTGTTAAAGGGTCTGGGATGTTGCCCAGCAAGAAAAACGCAGTTTTTCGCATCGGGGGTACCTCGGTGCATTGCTTGCCAAGTATGATTGATCATATATGGCAAAAATGCGATGCGGGTACCTTGATGCACAGCTTGCCAAGTATGAAATCAACTATTTTGTACTTTGACAAGTTGCGCGTTTCGCCCAAATTCCCGAACGTGCAGACAAATGCGCCTTGTAATTTGTCTGCACGTTTTTGTTTGCAGAATTATGTCAAACAGACATTGATTATATCCCGTTTACGGAGTATAATGTACTCAACAAGGAGGTGTTGCCATGAATGTATGTGGAGAGCGGATTCGTGCTCTGCGTGAGAGCATGAATTACTCGCAAATGAAATTCGCCCAGTTATTTGAACTTGGACAATCCAGCGTAGTTCGCTACGAAAAGGGAGAGGCATCGCCGCCGCTCGAATTGCTTGTTCGGATTGCTGATTATTTCGATGTGTCTCTCGATTACATCTTTGGTCGTACTGACAATCCGCAAGGCAAACTGTACGAGTACAAACCCAAGAACGGTTATCCTGCAGACATGGCCAACTTCGTGGAGATGTGCTTCAATCCCAAGTCGCCTATGAATGCCAAACTGAAGCAGACTCTTGTGCAGATGCTCGGGGAGGTGGATGGAGAATGAACGCAGTCATCTACGCCCGTTTTTCAAGCCACAGCCAGCGTGAGCAGTCCATTGAAGGTCAGCTCAAGACCTGCTACAAGTTCGCCGCAGACAACGGCTATACCGTCATAGGTGAGTACATCGACCGAGCACAGAGCGGCACCAACGACAACCGCGCTGAGTTTCAGCGGATGATTGCGGACAGCGACAAGCACACCTTCAATGCCGTTCTTGTCTATCAGCTTGACCGCTTTGCCCGAAACCGCTATGACAGTGCCATCAACAAGGCCAAGCTCAAGAAGAATGGAGTCCGTGTTGTCTCTGCTAGGGAGAATATCGCTGACGATGCCTCCGGTATCCTTGTGGAAGGTATTCTGGAGAGTATGGCGGAATACTACTCCGCAGAGCTGTCGCAGAAGATCCATCGCGGTATGTCACTCAATGCACAGAAATGTCTGTCCAACGGCAGCAATCCCGGCCTTGGCTTCAAGGTTGCCAAGGATCACACATTCTATGTTGATGAAGATGAAGCGGTCATCGTTCGTGAGATATTTGAACGGTATGGCAAAGGTGAAACCGTCACAGACATCATCAAAGACCTGAACGCCAGACAGATCAAAACCTCCCTTGGTCGCGACTTTAACAAGAACAGTTTGCATCGCCTGCTGCGCAACAAGCGCTATATCGGGACATACCTCTACAAAGGCGAAGAAACACCGGGAGGAATGCCCCGTATTGTCGATGATGCAGTATTTGAACGTGTGCAGAAAATGCTGGACAAAAACAAAGCTGCCCCGGCAAGAAGCCGAGGCAAGGAAGAGTATCTGCTGACCACCAAACTGTTCTGTGGCTACTGTCATGAAATGATGACCGGCTATGGAGGTACAGGTAAGTCTGGTAAGGCATATCACTACTATGCCTGCAAAAACGCCAAGAAGCATCTGTGCCAGAAGAAGGTAGTTGATAAGAAGCGAATCGAAGATATGGTTGTTGCGGCCTGTCGGCAGATGCTGACGGACAGCAATATCCAGCGAATTGCAGAGGCTATCGAGGCGGTTTTCAAGAGCGAATTTGACAGCTCTGCAATCAAGCGTATCAAGAGCGCCATCCAGGAGGCGGACATCGCCATCGAAAACCTCTGGCAGGCTCTTGAGAAGGGCCAGGGCGTTGACACCATCATGGAGCGTATCAACAAGCGGCAGGAAGAAAAAGCCGAACTGGAGGCTCAGCTGGCTATTGAAGCCAAGAAGGAGCGCATTATCTCTGCGCAGGAGGTCACACACTTCCTGTCCGTGCTCCAGAAGAGCAACTTCGATGATCGCCTTAACCGCCGCGCCGTTATCAATATCTTTTTGAACAAGATTTATCTCTACGATGACAAGTTCAGGCTGGTACTCAACGGCAGCGGACAACCTGTAGAAATCGACAACATCATGCTCGATGAGATCGATGACTACTTTGACTCTCAAATTTCTGATTCGGCGGAGTGTTCGTCTATGGTTGCGGACGCTCCACCAGATAAGGTAGTAGATTTTGATAGAAATCTGCTGCCTTTTTTCTATGCCGAAACGGTGTGTATTTTTTCAAAAAAGGGGTTGAAGTATAATTTATACTTTGTAGAATAAAAATATCGGGCGCTCGATGAGATTATTTACGGAGCTTCCTTATGAGCAGCATATAAGTTTGGAAACGGAAATCAACTTTTGAGGATGAGAAAAATGGCGCTTGCTGACTATATCGAATCAAAACCGGTGATCGATACGCCGCGGCTGCGAATCCGGCCCATGTGTGCAGCCGATGTACCTGCTTTAAAAGAATGGATGCCGGATAAGTCGATTTACACATACTGGGGAAAAGGCCCCGGAAAAACAGATAAGGATCCTGAACTTCTGTTTGAGAAGCCCAGGAAACCGACGAAGAGCTTTCATCTGGGGATCGAAGATAAAGCGTCCGGCAAGGTGATTGGTGACCTTTGGGTATATCGGATTGAAAATGACCGTATGGCATCGGTTGCAATACGACTTGCATCCGCTTGCCATGGTAAGGGCTACGGAACGCAGGCACTTTCCGCTCTGACAAGGTTCTGCTTTGAAAACACAGAACTGCAAAGATTATGGGCAGAAGTTGACGTCCGGAATATTCCATCGCAGAAAATGTTAGAGAAATGCGGTTATACAAAAGAAGGCCTCGTCCGGCAGGGGAAAATGGTGAACACATGGTGTGACTACTATGTTTACGGAATTCTCGCTTCCGATCCTTTGCGAGGATGCCAATCATAACACCAGAGCATTTGCCTCGGCTAGCCCCACAAAATAAAAGTCATGTATGAGATTTGAACGCGTACATGCCTTTTTCAGATTTTTATGATAGGATGGGACAAGTAAAACGGCTGATATGAGACGGGGGGAATTCGATGAAATACCAGGGTGTATGTATAGCAGTGAAAGATATAAACCGTTCCAAGAAATTTTATCAGGACATATTCGGGCTCGAGGTTTTTCAGGACTATGGCATAAACGTTTCTTTTGACGGATTGTTCTTACAGCAGGAATTTGACTGGTTGCTGGGTATTCCGAAGGAAAGCGTTTTGCAAAGATCGCATAATATGGAGTTGTACTTTGAGGAAGATAAGTTTGACGACTTTATTGCGAAATTACAGCAGCGCGACGATATTGAATATATCGGGGAGGGCGTTAAGGAAGCTGACTGGGGACAGCGCTCCATACGCTTCTATGATCCCGATTATCACGTTATTGAAGTCGGGGAGAATATGAAGATGGTCGTAAAGCGTTTTCTGGATTCCGGAATGTCGATGGAGGAAACCTCGAAACGCATGGACGTATCCGTATCGGATCTGGAACGTCTTTTGAAGAGCTGATCCCTATACCAAATGCGCAGCCGAGCATACATATCCTTATGGTCTTCGGGACTGCGTTTTTTCCGGACATAATGAAACCTCCCATGTGATGCTTATATATAGCACCACATGGGAGGTTCTCATAAAGTTTAGGACAGATACATTTCCGCGTCTCGATCAAGCATTCTTGTGGCTGTGGCTGCGATGCGAATCAAAAAGGCCCCGGACATCCAAAACCGGCTCCACAAACAGAATTCCATTTCCGGGAACATCCAGTTTAAGCGCCTGATACAGATCCGTCACGACTTTATCGATCAATTCGCTTTTTAAAAGGATCATGACCAGTTCTTTCTCCGGTTCTATTTCCATACCGAAACATCTTGCATGATCTTCCGAACCGGTTCCTCGACCGTGCAGGATCGTGCCGCCCTTGACGCCCGATTTGCGCGCAATATCCATTACATCATCCGCCATGCCGCGATTGACAACAACCGTCAGTTTTTTGAACATACTTTCGTCCTCCATACCGTGCTCGGTATTCCAAGTTCTCTGTTTCTTGTTAATGATCTGGCCTGCGATCATGACTGGCGTCGTATAGGCAATTCCATGATCGGGTTCATGAAGCTGAAGTTCTTTGGCGAAAAGATCCAGAATCTCGTTTGCTTTGGCTTCTTCAAGCAGAATATTTATGACTTCCTTCTTTTCGCTTTTTATCCCAAACAGGTTTAAAGCAGCACTTTTTACTGTGCCTCTCCCTAATATGATGATTCCACTGTGGATGTTTTTCTCTTTAATGATGTGAACAAAGTGATGACATTGATGTTCATTCAGAATGAGCGTCATGATCAGAAACGGCTTTTCAATGTCCAGTTCATTCATTTGTTTATCCATGAGTGCCTCCTATTGATCGCTTTTTTAAAATAGCAGCATTGGATGACTTACGCGATTGTGCGTGGTAGATCACGCCAAGCAATTCGATTGCTATGATCGGCATCATTGCAACGATTGCTATCATACCAAACCCGTCAACTATCACATCAGCGGTTGGAACTTGCGCGGCGATGCCCTGAACAAAGGCAAGGGAGAAGGTGGCTGTCATAGGTCCTGAAGCGACACCGCCCGCGTCAAATGCCATACCCACAAACAGGTCCGGTACAAAGTAAGCCAATACTACAGAGAGACCAAATCCGGGAAGCAAATACATCCATAGCTGGATACCGGGGATCAGGATCCGTAAGGTAGACATAAAGATCGACAGGCCAACTGCTACTGATAAAAAAATGAGGACCAGATTGCGTCTGACGGATCCGCCGGTGACGTCTTCGACCTGATTGGTCAATACGTGGACAGCCGGTTCAGCCAAAACAGTGGTAAGACCGAGCAGCAAAGCGACAAGGAGAGCCGGAATACTGGAGTCCATCGAAGCAAGTTGTATTCCGAGTTGTGCGCCAACTTCCATAAAACCGCCATTCACACCCAATAAAAATATGACAAGACCGATAAAAGTTAAGGCGATCCCTCGGACAATATCGATGACCTTGTTCTTTTTGTGTTTAAATATAAACACTTGAAAGATGATATATGCGATGATGATCGGCAGCAGTGTCAGGAAAGATTCCCATGCGATGTGAAATATTTGCGAACCGTATGCCTCCAATAGACTCGTGTTGTGTATGGTGGTTTCCGGCAATGTACCATCCAGTTTGCCGTCTCCAAGAAAAAGCCCCGCGATCAAAACACCGAGGATCGCACCTGCCGAAGAGATACCGACCAGGCCGAAACTGTCGGCTTCACTGATTTTACTGCCTTTTTTCATAGCGGAGACACCGGAAGCCAATGCAAGCATTAAAGGAACGGTGATCGCCCCTGTCGTGGCCCCGGAAGCATCAAATGCGATGGCCAGAAAATCAGAGGATGAAAAGAATGACAGAATTAAGATCAAGCCGTATACGCCGGTAAACACAAATTTCAGGCGGACATCCTTCAGAATGCGCAGCATTCCAAGCGTCATCATGATTCCGATCCCGGCGGAAACAGCAATCACTACCAAGGTTTTTTTAAGCTGGCCGGAAGTTACGCTGTCTATCTGGTTCGCAAGAATGTGCAGGTCCGGCTCTGCGTAGGAAATAAAAAACCCCAATATCAAACTGACTGTTATGATCATTGCATAGCTGCTTGAATGCGTAATTGCATTTCCGATATCATGTCCGATCGGCTCGAGTCCCTGGTCGATTCCAAACAGGAATACCGTTAGTCCGATAATTATAAGAGCGGAACCGATGAGAAAAGCATACAGCATATTCGGTTCCAATGGACTTATAGTGAAATGAAGTACCAAAACAATAAATGTAATCGGCAAAACGGCCGCCAGCACTTCTTTTAGTTTTGCAGTTAATTCGTTCAAATCATCACCTCTTGAAATAGTGTTCTATAGCGCGTCAATACTGACAATATCATAACGACAATGTATTCTTTACCTATCCACACCTTTCCGCTGAATGATGATCTGGAACAGATTCCAACAGCTAATCTTACATCTTCATTAAGAATGGGAAGTATTCTATCATAAAAAAATGAATAAATCTATGCATCAATGAAACATCTTTCGTGATTTACTCCAAAGCAGTTCCTGTACGATACCCGTACGAACGACTAAGCGAAAGGCTTTTCCGTTTCAATCATAGGAGCGTTCACCGCCGCTTTGAAACGGTGCAGGAGGCAAAAAGAAGTCGGGTATAAAAAGGACACCCTCTGTCATGCTTGGCAGAGGGTGTATTGCATTTACTGGGTTATTAAATTCTAAATGTCGACGCACGCCGCCGGTGTTTATGTCATCAGAGCTTTGAGGTCCTCTTCCGGCGTCGTGATTGGTGCGATACCGTAGTTCTCCACAAGGAACTTTGTGATGTTCGGGGAGAGGAAAGCGGGAAGCGTGGGGCCAAGGCGGATATTCTTGATGCCAAGATGCAGCAGCGTCAGCAGAATGCAGACCGCCTTTTGCTCATACCACGAAAGCACGAAGGAAAGCGGCAGCTCATTCACGCCGCAGCCGAACGCATCGGCAAGGGCGACGGCGACTTGAATCGCGCCGTAAGCGTCGTTGCACTGTCCCATATCGAGGATCCGGGGCAGCCCCGCGACGGTTCCGAGATCAAGATCGTTGAAGCGGTATTTTCCGCAGGCCAGTGTCAGAATGACCGTATCCTTCGGCGTTTGCTTTACGAACTCCGTGTAATAGTTGCGCCCCGGTTTCGCGCCGTCGCAGCCCCCGACGAGGAAGAAATGCTTGATATCGCCGGACTTTACGGCCGCAACGAGCTTGTCGGCAACGGACAGAACGCTTCCGTGGCCGAAGCCGGTCGTGACGCGCTCGCCTCCGTTGATGCCGGTCATCGGGCGATCCTCGGCATATCCGCCGAGCGCGAGCGCCTTTTCAATTACCGGGCTGAAATCTTTGTTCGCGTCAATGTGGACAGTGCCGGGGAAGGCGACGACTTCTGTCGTGAATACGCGGTCTGCATAGCTTGCCCTCGGCGGCATCAGGCAGTTGGTGGTAAAGAGGATCGGAGCGGGAAGACTGTCAAATTCCTTCTGCTGATTCTGCCATGCCGTGCCAAAGTTGCCTTTCAGATGGCTGTATTTTTTCAGTTTCGGATAGGCGTGTGCGGGCAGCATTTCGCCGTGGGTGTAGATGTTGATGCCCTTGCCGTCGGTCTGTTCGAGGAGAAGCTGGAGATCTTTCAAGTCGTGTCCGGTGACTACGATGAACGGCCCTTTTTCAACGGACAGCGGAACGCTTGTGGGTACGGGCGTGCCGTAGCTCTCCGTGTTTGCCTTGTCGAGCAGTGCCATGCACTTCAAATTGACCTCGCCGACCTTGAGCACCTGCGGCAGAAGCTGTTCTGCACTCAGCTCTTCGCCAACATAGAACAGGCCCTCGGCAAAGAACTGGTTGACCTCCTCGTCGCTGAAGCCGAGCATCCACGCGTGATAGGCATAGGCCGCCATGCCGCGCAGACCAAACAAAATGAGAGACTTGAGAGAACGGATGTCCTCGTTGTCGGTCCAGAGCTTCTCCATTTCATAATCGGCGCTTTTGCCGCACGGCGAGAGCAGCTTTTCGGTTTCGGCGCGCGTTTTTTCAATCTGCGCCCGAATCGCCGCATCGTCAAAGCTGACATTGGTAATGGTCGTGAACAGCCCCTCGATTAGCGTGTGGTAGGCGTCCACAGAGGGCTTTGCGTCCCCGCGGCAGGCGCGGGCAAGACCAATCAGCGCGCCGGTCAGTTCGTCCTGTAACTTTGCGGTGGCGGACGTTTTGCCGCATACGCCTGCTTTTCCGGTGCAGCCGGTGCATCCTGCGGTCTGCTCACACTGATAACAAAACATGTTGTTCATTTTGATCTCTCCTTTTTCGATTTGTAGATTTTGATGCGGCCATTCAAGAAGAAACGCCGCCGGCGCAGACTTTACTCCCCCCCCCTCAGTCGAGAATTCGTCCGTCTGTGGAGAGCGTGACCACATTCCACGGGATGAACTTGCCGCTGTTTTGCAGCGCGGTCTTTACCGCGGCTTCAAGCCCTCCGCAGCAGGGCACCTCCATGCGCACGACGGTGACGCTCTTGATGGCGTTGTTTCGGATGATCTCCGTCAACTTCTCGGAATAATCGACACTGTCGAGTTTGGGGCAGCCGACGAGGGTGATATGCCCTTTGATGAAGCGTTCATGGAAATTCGCGTAGGCGTAAGCGGTGCAGTCGGCTGCGACCAGAAGCTTTGCGCCGTCGAAGTAGGGCGCGTTGACCGGCGCGAGCCTGATCTGTACCGGCCACTGGGAAAGGCGGCTGTCCGGCGCATTGGTGGTCTCATGTCCGCCGCAGTCGCAGTCCTTGCGCACAATGCTCTTGGACTGTGTGCCCGGGCAACCGCAGGGCAGACGCGTTTCGTCTTTCGCCAGTTTCTCCTGCTTGCTTTTCAGAACTGCCGCCTCGTCATAAGCGGCGGCTTCGCGCTCTACGAAGCTTATGGCATTCGTGGGGCAGGCGGGGAGGCAGTCACCGAGTCCGTCGCAGTAATCGTCCCGCATAAGACGCGCCTTCCCGTTTACCATTACAATGGCGCCCTCATGGCACGCTGCCGCGCAGGCGCCGCAGCCGTTGCATTTTTCTTCGTCGATATGAATGATCTTTCTGACCATGATAAAAACCTCCTTCAAGTTGCTCTTGACTATCTGTGTAGAGCATACTAGAATTTGAGGCACAAGTATGTTGTTATAACAACAGAAACGGAGAAATTATGAATTATTCTTTTTTGACGAACACGGCCCTGTTTCGCGGCACAAATGAGCAGGAGGCAGAGGAGATGCTTGCGTGTCTGGGGTCTTTTGAGAAAGCGTATGAGAAAGGAGAAGTGATCCTCCGCACCGGCGACTGTACGGACAGCATGGGCATGGTGCTCTCCGGCAGCGTCAACATAGAGATAGACGATTTGTGGGGGAATAAAAACATTCTCGGCCATGTGGAGGCCGGTCAGCTTTTCGCGGAAACCTATGCCTGCATCCCCGGTGAACCGCTCATGGTCAGCGTTGTGGCGGCTGAAAAGTGTGCGATACTCTTCCTCGACGCCGCGCGTCTGCTCACGAGCTGCTCGAACGCCTGCACACACCATGCCAAGCTGATACGAAACCTCCTGCAGATTTCCGCGCACAAGAATCTGACCCTCTCGCGCCGCATCCTGCATACCTCATCGAAGTCCATCCGCGGCCGTTTGCTGTCCTACCTTTCGGAGCAGGCAAAGCAAAGCGGAAGCTATCAGTTCACGATACCCTTCAATCGGCAGCAGCTTGCGGACTATCTCGGCGTTGATCGCAGCGCAATGTCAAATGAACTGAGCAAATTGCAGCGGGAGGGACTGCTCACCTTTGAAAAGAACCGCTTTTCACTTGCACAGGAAATGTAAATAACAGAAAAAGCTCAACTTCACATCCGGATGCGGGGTCGAGCTTTCTGTTGCGGTTTACCCTTTTGGGGATTATACTGAGCGGTGGCGGAGCGTGCGCAGCGCTGCCGTCTGGTCAGAATTCAAAAAGAAAAAGAGGTTTGACATGCAGACTATCAAGATCAAATATTTTGCCCCCATTACCCCCATCGCGCCCGCTCCGAACGGAGACTGGGTCGATCTGCGTGCGGCAGAGGATATAGATATTCCGGCGGGGGAGTACCGAATCGTACGTCTCGGCGTTGCAATGCAGCTTCCGGAGGGCTATGAGGGACATGTTGCACCGCGCAGCAGCACGTTCAAGACTTGGCATGTGCTCCAGACGAACAGCGTTGCCGTCATCGACAACTCTTTCTGCGGCGACAATGACGAGTGGAGAGTCTGCCTGTATGCCACGGAAGACACCCACATCGCCTTTGATGACCGCATCGTCCAGTTTCGCATTATCGAAAAGCAGCCGGAGCTGCACTTTGAAACGGTCGAAACGCTCGGCAACGCCGACCGCGGCGGCTTCGGTTCAAGCGGGCGCGCCTGATTTTCGATCTGCTGAAGAACGGACTGCCCTTGTTCCTGTCAGTTTCCGGCTTAGCGTATCAGCGCGTAGAGGAGCTTTTCAAGTTCGGGCAGGATGTTTCTGGATGAGGTAGAAATGATGCCTTTTTCGTACATCTGGCGGTAGGCTTCGTAGCTCTCGGCTGTGTCCGTAACGCCAAACATGATGGGTATGACGATGATGCCGCGCCGCCGCGCCTCCTGCACCGCTGAGCGGACATCCGCGATCGCCTCCGACTCCTGCCCGTAGGCCGAGGGGAGACCGTCCGAGAGGACGATCAGAACCTTGCGCTTCTCACTGCGCTTTTGCAGGTCCATCGTTGCGACGCGAATGGAATAACCGTCCTTGTTGCCGTTTCCGGCGGTGATCTGGTCGAGCGCGTCGAAGCAGCGGTTGCCGGTGGCTTTCTGGTTGAAGTCCTTGATGACGCAGTGCTCGACAACGTCCGTGCCGCCGTCAAAGCCGACGATCTTTGTGTAGGCAAGACCTTTGAGCGCTTCTTCAATTACGGCGGCGGTCATGAGCGCCGTGAACAGGCGGGAGTTGCCGTTGCCGTAGCCCGTACCCATGCTGCCGCTGCGGTCGATGAGAAGGTAAAAGTCGCTCTCGCACTTTTTCGGCGGCGTTTTGCGCGCAAAGACGTCCGGGTCGCACACCGCGAGCTTCCAAAGCGACTCGGGGTTGAGCGAGCCCTTGCGCTGAGATGCTTCGCGTACGCGCTGCTCCTTGAGAATGCGGTCGAGCTTCGCGTGCAGTCGCTTTGCTTCGGAGAGGTATTCCGGCGGGAGCGGTTTGTTTTTTGGGGTGATGAAAGTCTCCGTGAACGTGACGTTCTTGTAGAGACTTTGCAGCGTGCTCACATCCTTATAGCGCAAGGGCGTCTGCTCGCCCGCTTCGATCCGGCTTGATTTCTGGTGTGCTGCTTCGCGCGCAAGCTCGGCTGCCGCCGTTTCAAGCATGGCGTCGATCTCGTTGTCTGTGAGCGCCGGACCGCGCCGGGTAGAAAACTGCGCGCCGAGCACCTCAGAAATCGACTGCGCACCCTCCTCGGCGGCCTCCTCGGAGGCGGCGCGCTGGGCGTTCGTCATGCCGTCGCCGCGTCCGGTTGCGCCGTGGTTTGTCGAGCGCCCGTCGCTGCTCGATTCGCCGCGGTCCTCCCGGCCGTTGCTGCCGGCGGTGGCCTTGGGCTTTGCCTCCTCGCCGGAGAGAGAGCCGCTTTCGTCGCCCTCGCGCTTGGTATTGTCCCCGCTGCCGGGACTGCCGCTGTCGCCCTTTTCAAGCTCGGATTCGTCCGCGTCCTCGCTCGCGCCGTGTTCGCCCGCCGCCGGTTTTTTCGGCGGCTTTTTTTCGCGCGCGCCGCCGTCTGTGCCGTCGCCGCGCTGCTCGGCGCGGTCGGCGTCCGAAAAGCGATAGTCCTCCAGAGCGGCCGTCAGCTCCTTGAGCAGGGCTGCTTTGTCGTCGATCGGTCTGCACAGGGCCGCAAGATAGTCCGCGCAGCGGGAGAAGATCTCTGCGCAAAGCGCTGCACAGTCCGCCGCAGTCTCAGCAAGAACGGCCCGGTCCGCAAGTGGACGCGCCTGCGCGGCAGCTGCTTCAAAACGGCTGCCCGCGTAAAGCTCGACACCCGGCAGGCGCAGGCCCGCGAGCGCCCAGTGCTCGAAGTCGTTGAGAAAATCGCGCAGCTCCCCCAGCCCCTCCCGCGCCGGAGCGCTGACGGCGGGCAGGGCGGCAAGGCGGGCGTAGTTTGTAAAGCGCAGCATCGGAACGTAGCCGGGAAAGCGCTGGCAGACGATGTTTCCGACGCGCGCGTCTTCCAAAGCGTTCAATAGCCGCTGCCCAAGTGCCGCGCCCAGCTCATAGTCAAGCCCGTACTCGTCGTGAAAGCGTTTGCCGCAGCGCGCTCGCAGCGCGCGGAGGACCTCGCGGTCGGAACTGTTGTCGTGCTGCACCTCATGGGCGAGAAAGACGCGCATGGCGGCGATCCAGTGCCGCCGGTCGTATTCATCCCGCATGAGGTACGGCGCGGCGCTCACAATGACCTTTTTTCCCTCGGTGCGGCAGCGCAGACCGTCGTCCGTTTCGACGCTGTCGACGACGCGGTTCTCGTCCCGCAGAAAAAAGAGGTTGCGGCTCAAAAGCGGAAGCACAGGCTCGGTTTTTAGAAAAGTCCGAAAACGATCAAGAGAGCGTTCAAATTCGGCATTGTTCATTTTCATACCGCCTTTTGCAGTCAGGGGCGTGTGCCCCTTATCGGATCATGCTCTCAATGAGCTCGGTCAGGCGCAGACGCGTGTAGGCGTCTTGCGGTTTTCCCGCAACATTGTCGAGAAGCCCCAGCCGCAGTCCCAGCAGCGGCTCTGCGCGCAGCGCGTCAATAAAGCCGCGGATGGTCATAGCCTCCGGCTCAAGTCCGTCGGCGCTGTGGATCATGTTCCGGATAGCCCCGTAAAGGACGTCGCAGATGCGAAGGCTCTGCTCCGACGCCGTCGGCACGACGCGTCGTAGGATCTCGACGATGGTTTCCGGCTCCCCCATCTGGATGGGCGTGAAGCGGTCGATGGTCGCCTCGTTCATAAAATTTGTGCCGGCGTAGTCCTCGTTCATGGTGATCGTGAAGGAGGAACTGGGGTGCATCTTGACGAGTCCGTAGCCCGGGACCTCGATCTGCCGGGCCTCGTCCGTCAGTGAGTGCAGCACATCCGCACATTCGGGCTTGATGGTGTTGCCCTCGTCGAGCACGACATCCGCTCCGTCGCGGAGATAGACGAGCATGTCGCTGAGCTTGTAGCGCATGCTGCCGTTTTCGATGGTCGGTCCGCCGAGCAGATCGAGCTTGTCGAGCTCGGCGTTGCCCTGCATGCGGTACTGCGGAATACCGAGAACCCAGTCGACAGACTGCATGAGGGTGTTTTTGCCGCAGCCCTTGTTGCCGACAAGACGCAGGTGCATCCCACTCAGCCGGTAGGCCAGCGCGCGGGTCAGTTCGCCATAGGCGCTGGCCTGCGCGAACTTGACAGGCGGGTCCGGGATCATCCACGGATAGCGGCTGTCCTTTTCGATGCACTCGAAGGTGCGGAGGATGATGTTTTCGGGCACGGCCTGCTGCGTGAGATAGGCGAGCTTACGCCGAAGCTCAGACAGAGAGCCGCGTCCCTCGCGGCTCGCGCGGAGAACCGCCTCGTCCAAGACGCCTTGAGACTTGTTTTCAACGCTGTATTCGATGAGAAAACCCCACGCGTCCGCATTGCCGGCATCACAGGGAACGCCGTCCTTCGTGCAGAGCGAGCGGACGGACGCAAAGACCGGGCCCGCGCGCAGCAGGGAGATCAGCGCCTCCGACGGATCCTGAACGATGCCGATACAATTGAGTTTGTCTGCCGCCGCACGTTCTGTTTCAAAGCAGAGCGGGGCAGAGGCGCCGCTTTCCCGCGTGAGGTAGACGCGCGGCCAGCTGCCGGCGTCCGTTTCGCGGAGCGTACGTATAAAATCGAGCCGCATCGGGGCTTTGATGTTGCTGCCGCCGCAGACAGCGGTCTCGGTAAGGGTTTGTATGTACGTTTCATTTGACATGGATGCTCACCTCACTGCGTTAGTTTCCAACGGTCGCGCCCCAGGGAAAGCCCCGGGCGCTGCCGTGGTAGCGGATGTGCTGCACGCCAAGAAACGCACAGCGGCCTACCGTTACGACGCTGTCCGGCACATTCACGTTCGCGAGCGCACCGCAGCGGTAAAAAGCCTCCTGCCGGATCTCCTGTACGCCGTCCGGAATGACGACGGATGCAAGCGAGCGGCAGCGGCCGAACATGCCCTCCGGGAGAACACGGAGGTTTTGGGAGAGTGTGACGCGCTTGAGGTAGATGCAGTCGTAAAACGCGAATGGCTCGATCTCGGTGACGCTGTCCGGCATCACAAGGGTCTCAAGGTAGGGATAAGAGACAAGGCAGGCGGTTTTGAGCGTTGTGACCCGCCGCCCGTCGATGGACGAGGGCAGCTCGACCTCGCGACCTGTGTTGACGCAGCCATCCGTACCGAGTGCGCCGGTGGAAGCGTCAAAGACGTAATTGCGGGCCTGCGCTTCGGTGTGCGTAATGGGATTGGTGTCCCATGGGCGCTCTCGCTGCCAGATGGCGACTGCCTCGCGGACGGCCTCCCGCTTTTTTTGCAGATAGGCGTCCATTTCCTCAACGGAGCAGTGTTCCGTGCAGTACAAGGTGAGATCCTCAGGGCTGAGCTCTGCCGCAAAGCCCTTTGGCAGTTCCAGCCCAAGCTGCCTGTGAAGGATCTGCCGGATGCTCCGGCAGGCCTCATCATAGTATGAGAGAACTCTCTGATCCGAAACAAAGGGCGCATCGATCGTCGATGCCTCAATGCCGTCCGCCGTGAGGATGCCGACAAAGACATCGTGCTCGTCGTAAATGAGCTGAATATCCGGAAAAGCTGTGTCCTGATAGCGCATGATGAACCCCCTCCTGCAATGAATTACCGCCGGCGCGGATCCGTCTGCGCGCGGCGGATAGCAACTTCATAATACCATGACTTTCCACAACTGTCTATCAGTAAAATACATCTAATCCGAAAACAGTGAAGTGCAGGAGATTTTGCGCAGGTGTCCGGTTTGTGCGCTTTCCGACTAAATCCGACAAGGACTCCATGCTATGATGACGCCAGAGGCAGGAAAAAGGGTAAATCCGTCGATGGAGGCATTTGCATGAAAAAACTGGAACGAATCTACGAGGAAATCGCAAAACGACACGGGACGACCGCAGAGCGTGTGCGCAGGGATATCCGCAGTGCGCTCAAAGCAGCCGAAGAAAGTCAGGAACTGAACACGTGCAGTGCGTGGGATCGCATCCCGCACAGCGGGGAGAAACCGACACCGGGCGAAGTTATTGCGTATTGCTCCGCAGAATGCATCAGACGGCTCACCGACTCGGATGGAGAGACAAATCCGCCCTAATGCAGCGTGAGACCTTAGCAGATTGGATCCCTTTTCTGCATCCCTGCCGTTTACAAGGTCTCGGTGAGTAACCTGCCTCGGGATCGCGCCGCCGAAAGAACATGGCGCCCGTTCGGGACTTCAAAAACTGCAGTGGGGAGGTCTCGGTAAGTACATCGTAAGAAGAAACAAGCAATGGACACGCGGCAGAGGAGCCGCAGCCTTTTCGGAAACCCGGGCAGGCGCGCCAAACGGCGCGCCTGCCGCCGTATTTCCGGGGCCGGATACGGAGACCTTGGGTTCGGATGCCGTGCATTGCTGACTCTTGCAATGGCGCGGCGGGGTATGCTATAATATTTTATATGTAACTGTTTTACGCGCGATCCCGCAGCACCATGCAGACGCGGCGGGGTCGCTTTTTCGATATATGCCCGCGCGGCAGGAACGGAGGAGCTATGGACGAAAAACAGATGGAAAAACAGATAAAAAAAGCTAAGCGTGCCAACTACATCATCTTTGCGCTTGCGGCAGCGCTACTTGCGGCGATCGCCGTGGGCATCATCGCTGAACTCAACAGGCCCTTTGACAAGGCGGTCAAAAAGGCCGGCCTTGCCGGCGCGTTGCAGAATACGCAGATACTGGCCAAGGCCGACGGAGCCTACTATAGATTTGACGGCAGCGAGGACTTTGCGGCCCTGCTGCAGTTTGACGCGTGGAAAAAGTGCGACCGCGTTTACCCATCCGACGAGATCGTGACCTTTCATCTTGGACGCCAGTATTCGCTGACGCTCTACGGCGACGGGCACGCGGTCGCGGCAAACGGCTATGCCAAAAAGGGGAGCCGGGGCGAAGCGTTTTATGAGATCCCGGAGACAGTCGCCAGAGCGGTGGCAGATGCCGTGGAGGCGAGCGGGGAGAAGATGGACTTTGAGGAGGGCGTGACCGCAAGCATGACCATGGACAGCGCCACGGAAAGCGAGGACTGAACCCATGGGGGATCATGCTGCGTTTTTTGAAAACCGTGCCTGTGAATACTACCCCTGTCATTCGGGCATCGAGGCGGGTAGCTTCAACTGCCTTTTCTGCTATTGCCCGCTCTACACGCTGGGTGAAAACTGCGGCGGGAAGTATCGCTATACGCCGGCGGGCGTAAAAGACTGCTCGGCCTGTATCTTCCCGCACCAAAAAGAGAATTACGGAGCCATTCTGGAGGCTTTTCCGAAAATTGCAAAGCTTGCGGAAAAGAAGGAGAGGGGCGACTGAGGCCGTGCCTGCTCCCGAATACGCTGCGCATTCAAAAACAGCCGCTCACAGCGGCAAAAGGAGGAACACTATGCTTGTAACATTCGAGGGCCACACGCCCGAAATTTCCCCGTCGTGCTTTGTTGCCGAAAACGCCACCATCGTCGGCGAGGTCAAAATCGGCGCGAACAGCTCTGTCTGGTTCGGCGCGGTCATCCGCGGCGACGAGGACAGTATCACCATTGGAGAGGACACTAGCATTCAGGACAATGCCGTGCTCCACTGCAACGAGGGACATGCCATCACCGTTGGAAACAGCGTCACCATCGGCCACGCCGCTGTGGTACACGGCTGTAAGATCGGCGACAACGCGCTGATTGGTATGGGCGCAATTGTGCTCAACGGCGCGGTCATCGGCGAGAACGCGGTCATCGGCGCGGGTGCGGTCGTGCGGGAAAATGATGAGATCCCGGCGGGTGCGGTCGCGGTCGGCGTTCCGGCGAAGGTCGTTAAGGTCAATGAGGACTACAATCGCTCGATGAATTCGCTCAATGCGGCGGCCTATGTGCAGCTTGCCGCCGAGTATCGACGGGAAGCCGAAAAATAATTTTCTTCAAAACACTTTTTTTCGTTAGCGCGATGCAATAATTTCGCATTCTCTTTCGTTGTTGTAGTGTCAGGCGTCCGATAGGACGTACGAAAAACGATTTTGAAGGAGACTGTCAGAATGAAAAAATCAAAGAAAGTCCTCGTTGCTACACTCGCCCTTTCCATCGTGACCGCTTGCTCTGCATCCCCTCTGGCCATGAGCTCTCTGCAGTTCAAACAGGCCATCAAGGACATCTGCAAATCCACCGGCGAAGCTTATGAGCAGAACGCGGAGAATTATCCGGAGAACGCGATCAAGAACCCGACGACCGCTCCCAAAGACTACGTTGACAATTGCGTCAACTACGGTGTGAGCTTCCTCGATCAGATCTTTGGCGTAACGAACGAGTTCCTCGGCCGCTGAGCGCTGTAAAAAGAAATCACGCGTTGCGGGAATCCTCGCAACGCGTTGCTCTTGAGTCAGGTAAAAAAGAATAAGATATGTGCAAAAATGCGCCCCTGTCGTTCGGCAGAGGCGCATTTTTACTTTGCAGTTTTAAAAGCCGTTGGCGGCGGACGATGCAGGCGCGAAGATCGCGTTCGCCTGCTCGTCTGTGAGTGTCACACCAAAGACGGCCTTGTAGTAGTCCACGGTTTCCTTTGTGATATCCACGTCAGAGAAAAGCTCGGGGTAGAGCGTTTTCGCCATCCACAGAAGGGTCACCGGCGTGTCCGCGCCCGGCGTATAGCTCCGGTACATGCCGAGGGGCATCTTGTAGACCTGCTTTTTCTGGACGGCGGAGATGGCGCTCCAGTCGTTCGCGCCGATGGTGTTGTTGTAGAGGTCGTCCGGCTGTGCCTTTGTGAAATTCGTGATGAAGATGACGTCCGGGTTCCACTGGTAGATCTGCTCCATCGTAACAGCGGCGGCATTCTCATTCGGCAGTTCCTTGGAAACGTTAACGGCGCCTGTCGTCTCGGCCCACCAGTTGCCGAAGAAGCGTTCGCCGGAGGTCATAATCGTGCTGTCGTCATACTTAAAGAGGAAAAATGCGCGCTTTTTTTCGCTGTCAGCAAGCGTCGAGGTCTTGTCGGAAATCTGCTTTAGAACCTTTTCGCTATACTCCTGAACCGTCTTTGTCTTATCGTTTTCGGGGAAGATCCGGCTCAGAAGCGCGATCCACTGCTTGAGCGTTTCAACGCAGTTGTAGTCCCACTTGCTGGCAGAGATCGCGACGGCGGCAAAGCCCGCCTGCGTGAGCTGCTCGCCGAGCCTCGGGCTTTCGGCACTGTAGAAAACGACATCCGGCTTGAGCTTCATCAGTTCCTCGGTGTTGACTTCCGTACCCTTGATGAAGCCGGTCTGCGCGTTTAAGATCTCCGGGTAGAGCTGGCCCAAAAGTCCGTTTTGGGCGGCGCTCATGCTGACGTCCGGCATGCCGACGATGCGGTCGGCACTGTCAAAAAAGACGGACAGAACAGACGGCAGCGGGTAGATGTCGCAAACGACGATGCGCTTTGCGTCCTTTGGCACGGTCACCGAATTGCCGTTGTGGTCCGTCACCGTGACGGTCGCGCTGTTGGCCGCCGCGCTCGCGGACGGGGATGTATCAGCCGGTTTGCCCGCGCCGCAGGCCGAGAGAGAGAGCA
>JBMNPV010000025.1:0-25736 GCA_050943775.1 Oscillospiraceae bacterium | reverse complement strand
GGGGGGGCAAAAACGGCGGCTGCCTGTCCTTTTTCGGTCAGAACCGGCGAAAATAAGCCGGAGGACAAATTTTACTTCCATTTCTCCTGTTGACAGGCGTCATTTGCGGCGTTAAGATGGGGCAAACTGCACCCGGAGCACGTTTGTCGCCGCAGATCGGCTTTTTCGTGTTTCTCCTGACACGCTTTTCCGGCAGAAAAGTGGAATATTGTGCCGTTTGACTAAAAGATAACGCAATTTCCTGTTGAAAAAGTTTTTGCAAGTTGTTACAATAGAGCTTGCAATATTTACGGAGAGGCGCTTTTTATGATGCGATATGCTACTGAAGATTTCTCGGACCTGACCGAGCACCTGCACTTTGACGTTCTGATCATCGGGGCGGGCATCGCCGGTCTTTACACCGCGCTGCACATAGACGAAGGACATTCCTGCTGCATCCTCACAAAAGAGGACACAGAGATCAGCAACTCCTGGCTTGCGCAGGGAGGTATCGCCGCGGCCATTTCCCCGCTGGACGACCCCAAATATCATTTTGAAGACACGATGATCGCCGGAGCGGGGCTCTGCGACGAGGCCGCTGTTCGCGTACTTGTCTCCGAGGGTCCGGACGACGTGCGCAAACTCGTCGAGATGAACGTCCCCTTTGATCTGGACCCGGAGGGCGATCTCGACATTACACGCGAAGGGGGCCACCACCGCCGCCGCATTGTACACGCAGGCGGGGACGCGACCGGACGCGAAACGGTCAAGGCGCTGGCGCATCTCGTTTCCCTGCGCGCAAACGTCACCTTTATGCCGCACAATTTCTTTGTCGACATTCTCACAGATGAAAATGGCGAAGTCACCGGCTGTGCCGTTTTGGACTCCACCGATACCTTATATATAATTGACTCGCCAAATATCGTCATTGCGACCGGCGGTATCGGCCAGATCTACAAGGTCAGCACAAATCCCGCCGTTGCGACCGGCGACGGGCTCATGGCCGCCGCCCGTGCAGGCGCCAAGCTCCGCAACATGGAATTCATCCAATTCCACCCGACGGGACTGTGGAGCGACAAGGACGAAAACCGTGCGTTCCTCATTTCCGAGTCCGTGCGCGGCGAGGGCGGTCTCTTGAAAAACCGCAGCGGCGAGCGCTTTATGGTCGGTCAGCACGAGCTTGCCGAGCTTGCTCCGCGCGACATCGTTGCGCGCGGGATCACGCATGAGCTCCAGCGCAGCGGCGAGGACCACGTTTTCGTCGACATCACCTCGAAATCCCGCGAGTATCTGGAAGGCCGCTTCCCCACCATCTTCAACGAGTGCCTGCGCCGCGGCATGGACATCAGCGAGACATGGATCCCCGTCTGCCCTGTGCAGCACTACCTCATCGGCGGCATTCAGACCGATCTGCACGCCCGCACCGGCGTTCCCGGTCTTTACGCCTGCGGCGAGGCCGCCTCCACCGGCGTACACGGAGCAAATCGTCTTGCCTCCAACTCGATGCTGGAATGCCTCGTCTTTGGCCGCCGCGCAGCGGAGGATATCAATGTGCGTCTCGCCGGACAGAACAAGAAGATCGTTTCCGCGTTGCCGCGCCCCCAAAAGCGCCCGGTCGTCAAGCGCAATTTTTCCGTGCTACGCAAAGAAATGCAGCAGTTGATGAACGATTATGGCGGTGTTCTTCGCGACGAAGCCGGCATGAAAAAGGCGCTTGCGCGCATCAGCGACATTCACGAAAGTCTGGCCGCAAGCTATTGTCCGGGCAGGGCTTACATTGAAGCGCTCAACCTCTCCGCGCTCTCCGTGGAGATCCTCAAGGCCGCACTCGCCAGAAAAGATAGCGTCGGCGCACACTACAGGGAGGACTGACATGAACTGCAAGGGTATCGAATGGCTCGGTCTTGACGAGCTGCTGCTTGCCGCGCTGAAAGAAGACGTCGGCACCGGCGACATCACCACCATGAGCTGTATTCCCGTCGAAAATTTTTCGGAGGGCTACTATCTTGCCAAGGAGGATGGCGTCCTCTGCGGGCTTTCCGTCGCCGAGCGCGTTTTCACGCTCGTTGACCCCGGCATTGTCGTAACGCCAAAGGCGCAGGACGGCGACCGCATCAAAAAAGGCGACATCCTCGCGACCGTCACGGGACCGTCGCGCGGCATCCTCACGGGCGAGCGCGTGGGTCTCAATCTCATGCAGCGTATGTCCGGCGTCGCAACGATGACGGCAAAAGCCGTCGCGCAGGTCTCCGGAACAAAGGCGGTCATCGTCGACACGCGCAAATCCACGCCGGGTCTTCGCGTCCTGGAGAAGTACGCGGTCCGCGTCGGCGGAGGCAGGAACCACCGCTTCAACCTTGCCGACGGCGTGCTCATTAAAGACAACCACATCGCCGCGGCCGGTTCGATCCGGCAGGCAGTCGAAGCGGCGCGCCGGTCGGTTCCGCACGTTATGAAGATCGAGGTCGAAACCGAGAATCTGGACGAGGTGCAGCAAGCGCTTGACGCGGGCGCGGACATCATCATGCTCGACAACATGTCCCCGGCTGCGATGACCGAGGCCGTCGCGCTTATCGCAGGCCGTGCACTGGTCGAGGCCAGCGGCAACATGGGCGAGCGCGATCTCTCCGAAGTGGCTAAAACCGGCGTCGATATTATCTCAATAGGCGCTCTTACGCACAGCGTCAAGTCGCTCGACATCAGTTTGAAATTCAAATAAACCGCAACTCCCGGCGGAACTGTTCAAAAGAACAGTTCCGCTTTTTGTCTCCGTGCTCCCCGGAACGGGGCGCGCCGTCCGCGCCTATTTGTAAACTTTTTGGGCCCGCCTTGACTTTCCACGCGTCCCGCCGCTATACTGAATTCAGAAATACAGAACTTTGGGGAGGTCGTTATGGAGGCTTACGTTCACTTTGAAAACGTCTGCAAATATTACAAAATGGGTGAAACGACCATTTCCGCGGCAAACCACGTCAGCTTCGACATCGAAAAGGGTGAGTTTTGCATCATCGTCGGACCGTCCGGCGCGGGTAAGACTACCGTCCTCAATATGCTCGGCGGCATGGACTGCTGTGACGAAGGCGTCATTCGTCTGGACGGACGCGAGATCAGCGCGCTAAACCAGAAAAAACTTACGCTCTACCGACGCTACGACGTCGGTTTTGTGTTCCAGTTCTACAACCTGATCCAAAACCTCACCGCGCTTGAAAATGTGGAGCTTGCAAGTGAGATCTGCCGCGACCCCCTGCCGGCGGCGCAGGTGCTATCCGAGGTCGGTCTTTCTGACCGACTTAACAATTTCCCCGCTCAGCTCTCCGGCGGCGAACAACAGCGCGTTTCGATCGCGCGTGCGTTGGCAAAAAACCCGAAAATTCTCCTCTGCGACGAACCTACCGGTGCGCTCGACTATGTCACCGGCAAACAGGTCCTCAAGCTCCTGCAGGACACCTGCCGTCAAAGCGGCAAGACCGTCATCGTCATCACCCACAACACCGCGCTCACCGCGATGGCGGACCGCGTCATCCACATCAAAAACGGGACCGTAACATCCATCGAAACAAACGCCGACCCCGTTCCCGTTGAAAGGATCGAATGGTAATGCACCGGACCTATTCCAAAAATGTGCACCGCACCATATCCGAAACGCGCGGACGGTTCCTCGCGATTTTCGCGATCGTTTTGCTGGGCGTCGGTTTTCTCGCGGGGCTGCTGTCCGCCACGCCGGACATGCGCGCGTCGTTCGACGATTACTTTGACAGCGCCAACATGTACGATGTGGAACTTCTGAGCGACCTCGGCTTCACGGACAGCGATGTCGCGGCGCTCCGGGATCTTAACGGCGTTGAAGCCGTCCAGAGCGGCTACATTGCCGACGCGCTTTTGCAAAACGGCGGCAACGAGTACGCCGTCCGTATGCGGAGCTACGACGCGGGCGACCGGCTCAACATTCCCGTGCTTGTCTCCGGGCGCTTGCCGGAAGCGGCGGACGAGTGTGTCGTCGCAAATGTCTTTTTCGGCGCGAGCGCAAGCGTCAAACTTGGCGACACACTGGTTTTGTCGGATAACGATAAAAACGCCGTAGATCTTCTCGAAAGCAGAGAGTTTAAAGTCGTCGGCTTTGTCAACGACTGTCTCAACTATTCTTCCGAAACGGAATATACGAACATTGGAAGCGGCAAGATAGACCTTTTCATTCGCGTACCTCGCGAGAGCTTTGTGCAGGAGCCGTACACCGAGCTGTTTTTGACCGTGCAAGGGGCGAAGGCGCTGGCCTCCCTTTCGGACGACTACAACGCGCTTGTTGACGGCGGCGCGGACAGTGTCAAGGGCATCGCCGGAGCGCGCTGCCAGATCCGTTACAACGAGGTCAAGGGGAACGCCGACGCGGAGCTCGCGAAGGCCGATGAAAAGTACCGTTCCGCCGTCAACGAGGCGAATGACAAGCTTCGCGCCGCAAAGAAAAAGCTTGACGACGGGCAGGCAAAAATTGCGGATGGTGAAAAGCAGCTTGCAGACGGAAAAACGCAGCTCGCAGAGAAGGAAACGGAGCTTGCAGACGGCGAGGCTTCCTATGCCGCGCAGAAAGCCGACGCAGAGCGAAAGCTCGCCGAGGCGCAGCAAAAACTCTCCCACGCGCAGACTCAGCTTGATAAAAATCGCGCGGCAGTTGATAAAAGCCTGAAAGACTACCAAACGGAGCTTGCTGCCTACGGGCTGAGCAGCGCGCAGCGAACCGCGTTCAACGCACTGCGCGCGCTGCCGAAGCAGTATCCCGCGCTTGTGAGCGACTTTGAGACCATGCAGACAAAAAACGACCGCATTCTGGCCATTGACGACCGGCTCGCGGAGATCAATGCATGGCCACTCGACCAACAGGGGCCCTTCGCCGCCGAAAAGCAGGCGCTCGAAGCGGAAAAGCGGCAGCTGCAGACGGAGCTCGCCGCCATCCAGTCCGGCGCAGGCTATCAGGCTTTCACCGCCGGAGTACAGGCGCTTGCGCAGACGGGCGCGCCGTCCTACCTTCTGCTTGCAGATCTCGGGCTGAAGCTAGGCGCGCTCGACGCGGCTTCCGCCCAGCTCGACACCGCGCAGCAGCAGCTCAACGCACAGCGCGCGGCACTTGACGCGCAGAAAAAAGAGGCGGACCAGCAGTTATCCGACGCGCGCAAAAAGCTCGATGACGGCAAAGCCGCCCTTGTCGAAGCAAAGGCGGAGCTTGAAAAGCGTGCAAACCAACTTGAAGCTTCGAAGCTGGCCCTTGCACGCGGGCAGGAGGACTATGCCGTCGCAAAGCTTGAAACCGTCAATAAACTATCCGACGCGGAGAAAACGCTCGCCGATAATCGCTCAAAGATAGAAAATTTGAAAGTGCCGAGCTGGACTGTTTCAACGCGCAAACAAAATACGAGTTGCAAGAGTCTCGATTCCAACATCGAAAAGGTCGACTCCATCGCAAAAGTTTTTCCGTTTTTCTTCTTTCTCGTCGCGGCGCTTGTTTCGCTGACCACCATGACCCGCATGGTCGAGGAGGAGCGCCTGCAGATCGGCACGATGAAAGCGCTCGGTTACAGCCGCTCGACCATCATGGGGAAATACGTCACCTACGCGCTCCGGGCTTCGGTCCTCGGCAGCATCGCCGGCTTTCTGATCGGTTACCGACTGTTTCCGGCGGTCATCTGGAACTGCTACTCTATGATGTATGTGCTGCCCAAATTCCGCTATCTTCTGATCTGGCCCTATGCGATCGGAACGAGCTGCGCGGTCATCGGCTTCATTCTCTGGGCAACGGTGGCGGTCTGCAATTCGACGCTCCGCGAAAAGCCTGCGCAGCTCATGCTGCCAAAAGCCCCCGAGCCCGGCAAGCGTGTCCTGCTCGAGCGCATTACGCCGATCTGGAGCCGCATGAAGTTCACGCACAAGGTCACCGCGCGCAACCTGTTCCGTTATAAAAAGCGCTTTGCCATGACGGTCATCGGCGTCGCGGGCTGCACCGCCCTGCTTGTGACCGGCTTCGGTCTGCGCGACTCCTTCTCCGAGGTCTCCTCGAAACAATACGGTTCAATTTTTACCTACGACTCTCTCGTTATGCTCACAGGCGACACGCCTCTTGCGGACCCCGCCCTGCAAACACTCCTCTCTGACCGCAGTATGGTCTCCGGCTCCGCTGCCGTCAGTTACCAGAGCGTCACGGCAAAACACGCCGGACAGACCCTTGACATCTACTCCTTCATCCCCGAAAACTGCGGCGATCTCAACGGATTTGTGGACCTGCATGTCCGCCAGAGCGGAGAGCCGCTTGAATTTCAGTCCGGCAGCGTCGTCCTCTCCGAACGTGCAAGCGAAATGCTCAAGCTCACGGTGGGGGATCGCTTCACGCTCGAGGACGCGGATGGAAACAGCGGGAGCTTTACACTCTCCGGCATCTGCGAAAACTATGTCAACAACTTCATTTTCATGGACGCCGAGACCTATCACGCCGCTATGGGGCAGCCCCTCAAAATGAACGCTTTGACGGTAAAGCTGGCAAATCCCGACGAGGGCCTCCAACGCCGCTTTGACCGCGCGGCACTGGAGAGTCCTGCGGTCGCGGGCCTTGTCAGCGCCGAGGACACAAGCAAAGCCGTGGACGAAGAAATCGAGAAGATCAACTCCATTGTTCTTGTCATCATTCTGTGCGCCGCACTGCTTGCGTTCGTTGTTCTCTACAACCTCACAAACATCAATATCGAGGAGCGCGTCAAAGAGATCGCAACGCTCAAGGTCCTCGGTTTCACCGACCGGGAGACCCGCGCCTATGTCTCGCGCGAATCCCTCGTACTTACAGCGATCGGCTGCGGGCTGGGGCTTGTGCTCGGCGTTTTTCTGCACCGCTACGTCATGGGGCAGGCGGAAATGGATATCATCATGTTCGGCCGCCGCGTCTACCCGCTAAGCTTTGTTTATTCCGCCGTGCTGACAATGGCTTTCGGAATTCTTGTTGACCTCATCCTCAGCGGGAAACTCAAGAACATCAGCATGGTCGAGAGCATGAAAGCGCCCGAATAAAGCACATACAAAAAGCCCCTCCGTTTCCTGTCTGAAATCGGCGGGGCTTTTGTTTTCCTGCGGCTGCCGCGGCAAAAAGAAAAATGCGCGGCCGGAAGGCCGCGCATCGCTGGATTTTTTAGCAGCTCACTTCTCGTCGGAGAGGAGACCGTAGCCGCCGTTTTTGCGGCGATAGACGACGCAGAAAGCGTTGTCCTCGTCGATATTTTTGAACGCAAAGAATTCGTGCTCCAGAAGGTTCATCTGGAGGATCGCTTCCTCGGCGGTCATCGGCTTGATGGGGAAACGTTTGCTGCGGACGATATCAAATTCGCCCTCCTCGGTGACGTTCTCCGGAAGGAGCTCGTCCTCGGGGGTTCTTTCGAATGCGCCTTCGCGCAGACGCTTTTCGAGGCGGGTCTTGTTCTTGCGGATCTGACCGACGAGTGTGGCGCAGGCCGAGTCAATGGAGGCGTGCATATCACCCGTAAGCTCACTGACGCGATAGAAAGTGCCGTTGTTCTCAATCGTCACTTCGACTCTGTATCTGCCGCGCTCGGAACTGAAAGTCACTTGGGCCGTAGAGTCGCCACGGAAGAATCGATCCAGTTTGCCGACCTTGCGCTCAGCATACTCTTTGACTTCATCGGGGACTTTGATTTTCTTTTCGGTAAAAATAAACTTCATATCGTTCACTCCTTCTTGCGGTAAAGCATCCTGTCGGACTACCGTCTCGGGGCGGGATCTGCCCTGGTGATTCCATTATAGCATGGTTTCGCTGGAAAACAATCTTAAATTTGCTTCTTTGACAGGTGCGGATCCCGGGGAACGTGACAATCCGTTTCGAGTGGACAAATTCTGACGTATGGGCAGGCAAAATGCTTGAAATTATGCAGATTCGTGATAATATATGAGTTACGCAAAAAACATCTTTATATAGGAGGCACACAGGTAAATATGGCCAAAAAACAGTTCAAAACAGAATCAAAACGAATCCTTGATCTGATGATCAATTCGATCTACACGCATCCGGAGATTTTTCTGCGTGAGATCATTTCAAACGCAAGCGACGCGATCGACAAGCTCTGCTACCTCTCGCTCACGGATGACAACGTCGGTATGCAGCGCAGCGACTTCAAGATCAAGCTGGGCGTCAGCGAGGAAGACCGCATTATCAGCGTTTCCGACAACGGCATCGGCATGACGAAAGAGGAGCTGGAGAACAACCTCGGTGTCATCGCAAAGTCCGGCTCCAAGAAGTTCAAGGAGGCCATGGAGAAGGGCGGCGAGGCTTCGGATCTCGACATCATCGGTCAGTTCGGCGTCGGCTTCTACTCTGCTTTCATGGTTTCCGACAAGGTCACCGTCATCACGAAGGCTTACGGCTCCGATCAGGCTTACAAGTGGGAGAGCACCGGCGTGGACGGCTACACCATCGAAGAGTGCGAGAAGGACTCCGTCGGCACAGACGTCATTATGCACATCAAGCAGGACGTTGAAGAGTCCGAGTACACACGTTACCTCAACGAAATGTCCATCGGTCAGCTCGTCAAGAAATACAGCGACTTCATCCGCTGGCCGATCGTCATGGACGGCGTGCGGATAGAGCAGGTCGACACCGGCGAGAAGGATGAAAACGGCAACCCCATCATGAAGGATGTGGAGACCCCCTGCGAAGAGATCATCAACTCCATGGTCCCGATTTGGCAGCGCGACAAGGACGAAGTCACCAAAGAAGAATCCGATGAATTCTATGAAAACATCTACTACGACTATGAGCCGCCGGTGGCGACCCTCCGCATCAACGCTGAAGGTCAGGTCACTTACAAGGCGATGCTCTTTATCCCCGGCCGCGCCCCCACGAACTTCTTCTCCGATCAGTTTGAGCCGGGACTTCAGCTCTACTCCAACGGCGTCATGGTCATGGAGCGCTGCAAGGACGTCATTCCGGACTGCTTCCGCTTTGTCCGCGGCGTTGTGGACAGCCCCGATTTCCCGCTCAATATCTCCCGCGAAACGCTGCAAAGCGGCCGCCAGCTCAAGATCATTCAAAACAACATCGAAAAAAAGGTCAAAAACGAACTGCGCCGCCTGATGGACGAGGAGCCAGAGAACTACGAGAAGTTCTACGCAGCCTTTGCCACCCAGCTGAAATACGGCGTTGTCCAGAATCAGGGTGAGAAGAAAGACCTCCTCACGGACCTTCTGATGTTCTATTCCAGCACGGAAAAGGAGCTCGTGCCGCTCCGCGAGTACAAGGCAAAGATGCCCGAGGAGCAGAAGCTCATCTACTATGCCTGCACGGACTCCATAGAGCGCGCCGAGGCGCTGCCGCAGGCAGAGCAGGTCCGCGCAAAGGGCTATGAGATTCTCTATTGCACGGACGATGTGGACGATTTCATCATGCGCCGTCTCGAAGAATATGAAGGCTGCAAGCTTTGCAACGTCACGACCGACGACCTCGGGCTTGAGACCGAGGAGGAAAAGGAGAACGTTGAGAAAAAGCAGGAGGAAAACAAAGAACTGCTCGATTTCGTCAAGGAAACGCTCGGTGACAAGGTGACGGACGTCCGCATCAGCGGAAAGCTCGTCAGCGGCCCGGTCTTTCTGACGTCGGACGGTGAGATCTCCATCGAGATGGAAAAGTATTTTTCCATGATGAAGGGCAACGAAATGGCCCAGAACATCCATGCAAACCATGTTCTTGAGCTCAACTGTGAGCACCACGCCTTCGCAGCGCTGAAAGAAGCCTACGATAGCGGCGACAAGGAGCGCGCGACAAAACTCTCCAAAATTCTGCTTGCACAGGGCATCCTAATCGCGGGCCTGCCGCTTGAAAACGCGGCAGAGTACACAGATCTCGTCTGCGAGCTCTTCTAAACCTCTCACGGACACATTTTTGCGGGGCCGTCGCGGCTTTTTGCGGCGGCCCCGTGTCTGTATTATTGACACACTTCGACCAAACGTATAGAATAGAACTATTATTTAAAAGGAGGCCGCACCATGGACCGTATGCTTGGCATTTATATCCATATCCCGTTCTGTGCGAGCAAGTGCTCCTACTGCGACTTCTATTCGCTGCCGAACCAGGAAGAACGGATGGACAAATACCAGAAAGCGCTCATCCGTCACATCCGCGAGTCCACGCCGCAGATGAAGCCCTACTACATAGATACGGTCTACTTTGGCGGCGGTACGCCGAGCTTCTACGGGGCAAAGCGCATCTGCGAAATTTTCGATACTCTGAAAGACTGCGCCAAAGTTCTGAGATCCGCCGAGGTCACGGTCGAGATGAACCCGGACAGCGTCACGAAAGAGGATCTGCACCTGCTACACGAAGCGGGCGTCAACCGGATCTCCCTCGGTGTGCAGTCGGCAAACGACGACATTCTCCGGCTCATCGGTCGGAGACACAACTACCGCCAGGCGGTCGAGGCTGTCAAAAATATCCGTGCGGAAGGCTTCGACAATCTCAGCATCGACCTCATCTACGGACTTCCGACACAGTCACGTGCCGACTGGGCGGACACGCTCTCAAACGCGCTCACCCTCATGCCGGAGCACCTGTCCTGCTATGGGCTCAAGCTCGAAGAGGGCACGTCGATCTGCAAATATCAGGACTCTCCTCTGCTCCCGAGCGAAGATGACCAGGCCGACATGTACCTCTACATGACTGACCTCATGGAGCGCTACGGCTATCCGCAGTATGAGATCTCGAACTTCTCCCGGCCCGGAAAGCAGTCGAAGCACAACCTCAAATACTGGCAGCTCGATGAATACATGGGCTTCGGCCCCGCCGCGCACTCCTATATGGGCGGAGTGCGTTACAGCTATGTCCGCGATCTCGAGAAATACATTGACGGCATCTGCAACGGCAGCGGTATCGTGGACGAATATGAAAAGATCGACAAGGCTGAGTGTGCCGCGGAATACATTATGCTCGGTATGCGCACAACACGCGGTATCTCAAAAGGAGAATATTTCTCCATTTATCGCAGCGGATTCGATAAAATCGAATATCTGCTCAGCGAATATGAGAAAAAAGGCTGGACGAAGCGGGCCGGCGAGCGCTGGCGCTTCACCTCCTCCGGCTTTCTTCTGTCAAACATCCTCATCGGCACGCTGCTCGAGGCACAGTCACAGGCCAAGATGAACGCGAACCCGTGGATCACGGAACGGCTCGACGATCCGGACCTTCGCCTGTCGATGCCGGAAAATGATGTTATCCACCGAAGCTAAACTTTTTTGCCCGCCGCGCGTCTAATCTGACAGCGGGTGTGTAAACTAAATACAGATACAAAAGCACTCAAATGGGATATCCCGAATCAAAGCGATTGGAGACGTGAGCATCATAAAACTCATAAGCGGAAAATCGACACATTCCGGCAAGGCCGGTGCGCAAGGCCGTGCTCCCCTGCCGAGGAAAAAAATAGAGCTTCGGAACCGGGCGGTCGGCAAGCAGCCCGGTGCGGCAGCACGAGCTGCCGACAGGCCCTTTTCCGCCGAGGACAAGCGGAAAAGACTGCTGCTCATCTCGCTCATTGCCGCCGCCGCGCTCTGCGCCGCTTTCGCAGGCATCGGGGCATATGCGCAGAAAAGCGACGTCATCTACCCCAAGACCACACTCGACGGCGTCCCTGTCGGTTCCCTTACCGCCGCGCAGGCGGCAGATGCGCTCATTGCGGCCAATGTCGACACACTGGAGGACCGGACGCTGAAGGTCTCTCTGCCGGCCGGCTGCGAAATGCACATCAGCGGCAAGCTCGCCGGCGTCTATCTCTCCGCGCCCGACGCCGCGCAGTATGCATGGGACCATTGCCACGGCGGAAGTTTCTTTGGGAACACCTGGAACTACATAAAGTCCCTTCTGGGCGGAACGGATCTCAAATCGGCGGATGGGGCAAAGCTGGATGAAGCCTATCTCAAAAAGCAGGTCGAAGAGGCCGCGGGGAAGGTCGCGCTTGCGCTCGCCAACGGCAGCGTCAAGGTCGGAGACGACGCGATCACCGTCGTCAAGGGTGCAAGCACCGTTACGCTCGATCAGGACGCGCTTTATGCCGCCGTTAAAAAAGCCCTCCTCGACGGCAGCTACAAGGACCTCAGCTTTACAGCCACCAAGAGCGGAGGCAAGACCACCGAGCTTGATTTGCAGGAGCTTTATGACTCCGTCTACACTGAGCCGAAAAACGCCGAGTACGACAGCTCCACGCACGCGGCGACCGAGTCCGTGCAGGGCAGAAGCTTCGATATGGCTGTTGCAAAAAAGCTCTGGGACGAGGCGAAGGACGGCGATCTTGTCACGATCCCGCTCATCCTCACAGACCCCGAAATTACAACTGAAAAACTCAATTCCATGCTCTTTGCAACGGTCCTTGCCCAAAAGAGCACCTCTCTCGCCGGCAGCAGCGCCGCGCGCATCAACAACATCACCAAGGCCGCCGCGTCGATCAACGGCATCATCCTCAACCCCGGCGAGGAATTTTCATACAACGCCGCGCTCGGCCAGCGCACCAGGGCCGCCGGTTATCAGGCGGCGGGCGCTTACTCCGGCGGGCAGGTCGTGCAGGAGGTCGGCGGCGGCATCTGTCAGGTGTCCTCAACGCTCTACTACTGCGCGCTGATCGCAAACCTCACCATTACCTCGCGCACCTGTCATTATTTTGGGGTAAACTATCTGCCGACCGGCCTTGATGCCACCGTGAGCTGGCCCTCGCCGGATTTCAAGTTTAAAAACTCGAGCGAATACCCCATCAAGATCGTTGCGGGCGTTCAAGGCGGTAGTGTCACGGTCCAGATCTACGGCTCAAACCCGGACGGCATCACCGTCAAAATGACGACGGAGACTTTCAAAAACAACGACACCTATGGCGCCACCTCTTACCGCTGGGTCTATGACCGAAACGGCAATCTGATCTCCAAGACAAAGGAAGCCTCGAGCACGTATCACTACCACACAAGTACCGCGACCCCAACGCCGTCCGCCGCCGCACCGACAACAGCCCCCCCATCCGCCACCGCCACACCCGCGCCTTCGCAGGCGACCGAGACGCCACCGGAGACTGCCGCGCCGGTCGAACCGGCCGCGGCCTGAACAAAGCTAAAAGCCCGGTAAGCCATCGTCATCAGGCACAGCCGGGAAAAATACAGGAGGAAAAATCAACATGAGCAAAGGAACATTTTACATCACCACCCCGATCTACTATCCATCGGACAAGCTGCACATCGGTCACGCTTACTGCACGGTCGCGACGGACACCATCGCCCGCTATAAGCGAATGTGCGGCTATGATGTTCTGTTCCTCACAGGCACCGACGAGCACGGTCAGAAGATCGAAGAAAAGGCAAAAGCCAAGGGCGTCACGCCTCAGCAGTTCGTCGACGAGATCGTCACCGGCAAGGGCGGCATCCTCGATCTGTGGAAGCTCATGAACATTTCCAACGACCGCTTTATCCGCACAACAGACGACTATCACGTGGAGTCCATCCAAAAGATCTTCAAGCAGATGTACGACAAGGGCGACATCTATAAGGGCTCCTACAAGGGCAAATACTGCACTCCCTGTGAGAGCTTCTGGACCGAAACGCAGCTTGTGGACGGCAAGTGCCCGGACTGCGGCCGCGAGGTCCACGACGCGGAGGAGGAAGCGTACTTCTTCCGTCTTTCCAAGTATCAGGACCGCATCGAAGCCCTGCTCCAGACCCCGGGTTTTCTTGAGCCGGAGAGCCGCGTCAACGAAATGCTCAACAATTTCGTGCGTCCGGGCCTTGAAGATCTCTGTGTCTCCCGGACGAGCTTCACATGGGGCATCCCTGTCAGCTTTGACACGAAGCATGTCGTCTATGTCTGGGTCGATGCGCTCTCCAACTACATCACCGCGCTCGGCTACGGCAATGAGACCTACAACGACTTCGACAAGTTCTGGCCGGCAGATGTCCACATTGTCGGCAAGGAGATCGTCCGTTTCCACTCGATCATCTGGCCCGCGATGCTCATGAGTCTGGAACTGCCGCTTCCGAAAAAGATCTACGGCCACGGCTGGCTCCTCATCGACGGCGGCAAGATGTCCAAATCGAAGGGCAACGTCGTTGACCCCGTCGTCCTCGTCGACCGCTACAGTGCGGACAGCCTGCGCTTTTTCCTGATGCGCGAATTCCCGTTCGGCTCGGACGGCGCGTTCACAAACGAAGCGCTGATCAGCCGCATCAACTCCGACCTCGCAAATGACTTTGGAAATCTCGTTTCCCGCACAGTCGCAATGGTTGAAAAGTATTTCGACAGCACGCTCCCGGCAGAGCGTCAGGCGGAGGCGATGGACGACGAGCTTCTGAACATGGCAAAGAGCCTGCGCGACGTCTATGAAAAGGATATGGAAGCGTTCCAGACCCAGCAGGCGCTCATCGACGTCTTCAAGCTCATCTCCCGCGCAAACAAATATATCGACGAGACAGGCCCGTGGATACTCGCAAAGGACCCGGCAAAGAAAGCCCGTCTCGCGACGGTCCTGTACAACCTTCTCGAAACGATCCGCATTTCCGTGACCCTCCTTCAGCCCTTCATGCCGGAAACCTGCGAAAAGGCATTCGCCCAGATCGGCGCGACGGCCGATGACAGGACATGGGACAACGCGGCCATTTTCGGCATCCTTCCCCAGACCGTCACGGTCAACAAGGGGGAAACGCTCTTCCCGCGCATTGACCTCGAAAAAGAGCTTCAAGCGCTCGACGAGCTGAGTCCTAAGGGCGCCGAAACGCCGGCCGCGGAGGAAAAGCCCGAAGCCGGTCCCATCACCATAGACGACTTTGCCAAGGTCACAATGACCGTCTGCAAGGTCCTCTCCTGCGAAAATGTTAAAAAGAGCGATAAGCTCCTCAAGTTCAAGCTCGACGACGGTTCCGGCAAAGAGCGCACCATCCTCTCCGGCATTGCAAAATACTATAAGCCGGAAGAGCTTGTCGGCAAGACCATTGTCGCCTGCACGAACCTCGCGCCCCGCAAGATGATGGGCGAGATGTCGGAGGGCATGATCCTCTCCGCCGAAAAGGAGGGCAAGCTCAACCTTGTTATGCTCGCAGATGAGATCCCCGCCGGCGCGACATTCTGCTAAAGATCGCTCCATACAGGAGTTTCCGCAGAATCTCAACACATGAAAAAACGCGCGATGCAAAATATTTGCATCGCGCGTTTTTTGTTTTGTCAGTGGAGACACGGCTGCTCCACGGTACTCAGACCGGGATGGTACACAACAGCCTTGTTTCGCCCGGTCCGTTTCGCTTCGTAAAGGGCGCTGTCCGCTTCGGATATCATTTGCTCGTAACTTCTACTGTCAGGCGAAGCTGCCGCGGTCAATCCCACACTGACGGTCACCCGTCCCTGCTCAACGGCTTCGTGGCGGATGTTCATGGCGCGCACCTCATCCACGATCTTTTCGCAGAAGCAGGTGAGCTCCTCAAGGTTGAAATCCTCGCAGGCGCCAAGAAATTCCTCCCCGCCATAGCGGAAAAAGCGCACGGGATAGCTCTGGCTGAGGCTCAGAAGATAGGCTCCGATCCGGCGCAGACACTCGTCCCCGGCAACATGTCCGTAGCTGTCGTTATAAAGCTTGAAGTTATCAATATCCAGCATCATCATGCCGGTGATCGGCATCTGGCAATCCTTTTTTTCCTTTTCGCCAAGGTACTCAAAGAGCTTTCTGCGGTTGAAAAGGCCCGTGAGGTAATCGGTCGTTTCACGCTGCGCGCTCTGCCGCTCCAGTTCAAAATGTTCCAGCCGGCCCCGCCGCAAAAAGCCGCCGGCAGTGATCGCCGTCAGCGTAACAGAAATCGTGTTGACGATCTCCCGGTTTGCTACGCGCTCCTCGATGTGGACCATGGATGTAAGATAGGCCAGCGCCAGCAGGACCTCGATCAGATTGACGCGCCAGCTGCGGTCCAGCGTAAGCACCGGTAGCTGGAACAGGCAGACGATCATCATGACGTCCGTATAGTCCTGCGCAACGAAGATGCCGGAGAGGATCGTCACGACCGTATAGACGAAAAAGCTGCAATACAGCCAAAGTGATGACGGCGCATTCATTGATGGCAGGTTCGAAAGGAGATACAGCAAGAGAAAGGAGATCACGATAACTGCATTTGTAAGCCTGAAATCATAAAAATCTTCCATGCAAAAGGTCAGTATCAGGAGCGTTCCAAACAGACATATGCCAATGCTTAAAACGAGCAGAAACATCTGCCGGTTGGCGTTTTCGACCGCCTCCCCGTTCTGCGCGAGCGCTGCCGATTCTCTCGCCTGTCCGGCTTTCATTCTGTCTATCCATTTCATAGGCGTTTCCTGTCTCATCAATTATCACAAATCGTCCGCTCAATTCGCAGGTTGTTTTTCATTATAACACAAAGAGCGCTTCTCCACAAGCAGACATTTTTTCTTTGCAACACATGGCTCAAAGAATGATGCCCCCGCCTATGAGCCGCTCTCCGTCATAGAAAACAGCCGACTGCCCCGCCGCGGGAGCGCGCACCGGCTCGTCGCAGACGACCCGGACGCGATCGCCCTCCGGATAAACGGTGCAGGGCGGGTTCTCCCACTTTGTATGGCGGACCTTGACGGACGCACGCAGCGGTGTCTCGGGTGGGTCGATGAGCCAGTTCATGTCTCGGGCTGAAAGCTCCGTTTTGAAAAGCTCCTCCCAAAGCGCAAGCTCGATCTCGTTGCGCTCCGGAACGATGCGGGAGACATAGAGCTTGCGCTCGTTGAAAAGGCCCGGCAGGCGCTGTCCGACGGTCCAGCGGTGGATTCCCTCATGTTGACCGACGATCTCGCCCCGGAAAATGAAGTTGCCCGGCGGCGGCAGCCGCTCGCCGCGCGTCGACAGCCAGCCGACATAGTCCTTGTCCGGAATAAAGCAGATCTCCATGGACGCCGCCTTGTGCGCAACGGGCAGCGCAAAGCGCTCCGCAAGCGCGCGGACTTCCTCCTTGTTGTATGGCCCAAGCGGCATGATGAGTCGTGCGGCCTGCTCCCTTTTCAGGCGGCAGAGCATGTAGCTCTGGTCATTTTCCGGGCGGCCCTTTAGGATCTGTCCGTTTTCCGCACGAACATAGTGTCCCGTTGAGACATATTTCGCTCCAATTTCATCTGCATAGTCTAAAAGTGTCTTGAACTTGACCGCCGGGTTGCAGAGGATGCAGGGGTTCGGCGTTTCTCCGCGCAGATACGCTTCAACGAACGGGCGGCGCACAAAGCGCTCTTGTGCCGCCGCAACATCCGCCACAACGAGGGAGACGCCGAGCTGCTCGGCAACGCTCCGCGCGTCTGCGCGGGCCTCCTCGCCCGCAATGTCCATATACAGGCCGCAGACCTCATAGCCCGCCTCCTGCAAGAGCCGGGCCGAGACAGCCGAGTCAACCCCGCCCGAGAGGCCCAGAACGATCTTCTCCATTTTCGCCTTCCTTTCCGTTGGGATGGGTCTCGCACCACACCATCAGCGCCGCAATGTCCGCCGGGGAAACACCGGATATGCGGCTCGCCTGTCCAAAATTCTCCGGCCGGATCTTATCCAGCTTCTGCCGCGCTTCAATGCGCAGGCCGTCAATGGAACCAAAGTCGATACCGGCCGGCAGCTTTCTTTCCTCCATACGCGTGAACTCCGCGACCTGGCGGAGCTGGCGGTCGATGTAGCCGGCATACTTCATCTGAATCTCAACCTGCTCGGTCACATCCGGCGGAAGCGCCGGGCGCGCTGCATCAAAGGGCGCAAGGTCACTGTATTTGATCTGCGGGCGGCGCAGAAGCGTCGCGAGACTGATGCCGCTCGACGGCGGGGTCGTGTCCTTTTCCTCAAGCATTTTGCAGAGTGCGGGGCTTGGCGCGACATAGGAATTCTCCAATCTCGCAATTTCTGAATCCACTTTAGAGTATTTCTCTACTACTGCCTGATAGCGCTCCTCGGGCACCAGTCCGACACGGCAGCCGAACTTTGTGAGCCTGAAGTCCGCGTTGTCCTGACGGAGCAGCAGCCGGTATTCAGTGCGCGAGGTCATCATGCGGTAAGGCTCGTTCGTGCCTTTGGTAACGAGGTCGTCGATGAGCGTGCCAATGTAGCCGTCGCTACGCTTTAAAATGAGCGGCGGTTCGCCTTTAATTTTCAGCGCGGCGTTGATGCCCGCCATGAGTCCCTGCGCGGCGGCCTCCTCATAGCCCGAGGAGCCGTTGAACTGGCCCGCGCCATATAGCCCGGAAATTTTTTTTGTTTCGAGTGTGGCATAAAGCTCGGTCGGGTCAACGCAGTCATACTCGATGGCGTAGGCCGGCCGTGTCACCTCCGCGTGCTCCAGACCGGGGACCGAGTGCAGCATCTCGAGCTGCACCTCCTCGGGCATTGACGAGGAAAAGCCCTGCACATACAGTTCCTCTGTCTCCAGTCCCATCGGCTCGACGAAAAGCTGGTGCCGCGGCTTGTCCGCAAAGCGGACGACCTTATCTTCAATGGAGGGACAGTAGCGCGGGCCGACGCCCTCAATGATGCCGCTGTAGAGCGGGGAGCGAGAGAGGTTCGCGCGGATGATCTCGTGCGTTTTCTCGCTGGTATAGGTGAGATAGCACACCGCGCGATTTTCGGGCGGATCTGTCGTCCGAAAGGAGAAGGGGACAACGACCTCGTCGCCCGGCTGAATTTCCATCTGTGAAAAATCGACGGTGCGGCGGTTGACACGCGGGGGCGTTCCGGTCTTGAAGCGGCGCATGTGAAGCCCCAGCTCCGCCAAACGCGGCGCGAGCGGTCCCGCGGGCGCAACGCCGTCCGGCCCCGAGTCCTTGAGGAAATCCCCAATGATGACGCGGCCGCGCAGGTAGGTGCCAGTGCAGACGATGACGGCGCGGCAGGCGTAGGTCGCGCCGGTCGCGGTGACGACGCCGGTCACGCGGCCGTCCTCGACGTTGATGTCGACGATCTCCGCCTGCTTGACGCGCAGATTTTCCTGCAGCTCGAGCGTGTGCTTCATCACGCTCTGGTATTTCCGCCGGTCGGCCTGCGCGCGCAGAGAGTGGACCGCCGGACCTTTGCCAAGATTGAGCATCCGATACTGGATGCAGGCTTTATCCGCCGCAACAGCCATTTCGCCGCCGAGCGCGTCGATCTCGCGGACAAGGTGGCCCTTACCGGTCCCGCCGATGGCGGGATTGCAGGGCATGTTGCCGCAGGTATCGAGATTGATCGTAAAAAGAATGGTGTCGAGCCCCATGCGCGAGGCGGCCAGTGCGGCTTCAATGCCGGCATGGCCCGCGCCGATCACTGCGACATCACAGTTTCCCGCATTATACATCATAATAAAAGCTGTGCCTCCTCGGGCAGTACATTTCATTCTCGATTATAAACCCGCATCGCTCCGCGCGCAATCGCTTTCCGCGCAGCGCCGGACCCGTTTTTGCAGGTTTTTCTTGACAAAGCGGAAAATGGCGTGTACACTGACTGTGTTAGTACGAATAGTACAGTAACGCTTTCTGCGGAGGTGAGAATGTGTTTTCTATCAACTACCGGGACGCGCGTCCCATTTACGAGCAGGTAAAGGACGGCCTGCGCGTTGCGATCCTGACCGGCGCCATGCAGAAGGACGAGAAGTGCCCTTCGGTCCGCGAACTTGCCGGGCAGCTCGCCATCAACCCAAACACGATTCAGAAGGCATATCGCGAACTTGAGGCCGAGGGCTATATCTACTCGGTCCCGGGCAAGGGAAATTTTGTGTCCGAGTGCCGTGAGGCGATGAGCCTGCGCAAAACAGAGCTTTACGCGAAGCTTGACGGGACCGTGACCGAGCTCATGCATGTCGGTGAGACCGCCGATAGCATCAGCGCGCATATCAGAAATTTTGCAAGCAGGGAGGCCAGAACATGATAGACGTTAAAAACGTCGTAAAGAGCTTTGACGGCTTCAAAGCTCTCGACGGTCTTACGATGAATGTACCGGACGGCGCGATCTATGGCCTTGTCGGCCCAAACGGCGCAGGCAAATCCACGATCATCCGTCACATCACAGGCATCTATCGCCAGGATTCGGGCGAGATCAACGTTGCCGGTGAGCCGGTCTTTGAAAATCCGAAGGTCAAAAACGACATCGCCTATATCCCCGACGATGTGTTTTTCTACACGCAGGCAACGATCAAAGACATGATGAAGTTTTACAAGGGCGTGCGCCCGACTTTCTCGGTCGAGCGTTACGAAAAGCTGCGCAAGGCTTTTGATCTCAACGACAATGTCAAAATGCGCAGTCTTTCAAAAGGTATGCAGAAGCAGGCGGCTTTCTGGCTGACCATGTCGATGTGTCCAAAGGTCCTGGTCCTTGACGAGCCGGTCGACGGGCTTGACCCCGTGATGCGCCGGCAGGTCTGGAGCATCATCATGGCGGACGTTGCCGAAAACGGCACGACCGTCCTTGTCTCCTCGCACAACCTGCGCGAGTTGGAGGACATCTGCGACCACGTCGGCATCATGAACAGGGGAAAGCTTCTGCTTGAGCGCAGTCTCTCTGAGCTGCAGGAGAACATTGCAAAGGTCCAGCTTGCGCTGCCGGACAACGCGGAACTTCCGGAGGGGCTCAACATTCTGCATCAGAGCAACACCGGACGCTCACAGACGCTCATTATCCGCGGCGCGGCCGAGGAGATCACGAACAAGCTCGCGACCTGCGAGCCGCTGTTCATGGATGTGATCCCGCTCTCACTGGAGGAGATCTTTATTTACGAACTGGGAGGCGAGCACTATGAAGTCAAAGACATCATCCTTTAATAAAACGCTGTTCTTCGGCCTCTGGAAACGCTTCTGGCCGCTGTTTACAGCATATCTTGCAATCTGGGTCCTGCTGATGCCCGTCGATCTCGGCCACCGGCTCTCCATGGCGGTTTTGAACGCAAACGCAGGTTTTTCGACCGTGCAGGAGGGCCCGGGCATGCAATACACGACCTCTCTTGCCGCGGATTTCGGCGATCAGGTGCTTCGCGTCGCGATCAGCGGCGGAACGATCATGTCCCTCTTCTTCTGCGTACTCTTTGCGATGGCAGCGTACAGCTACCTCTACAATCCGCGCTCCGTTTCCGCAATATGCGCGCTGCCCATGCGTCGCCAAGACGTCTTTCGCACGCAGATGCTCTCCGGCATCTCGCTGATGCTGCTCATCAATGTCGCCGTCGCTCTGATCATGCTCGCTGTCGGCTCGATTTACGGCGCGAAAGCGGGTTTTGAAGCCGTTTACGTCTTTCAGTGGCTCGGGATCGTCTGCCTGCAAAATCTTTTCTTTTACGGTTTTGCCACGATGTGCGCGAGTTTTACCGGCAATATCTTTGTGCTCCCGCTCGTGTACTTCGTTCTGAACTTTGCCGTCTGGGGCTTTGCCGCAATGATCGACGCTGTTATGAGCTACTTCACCTACGGCTACTGCAGCAACGGTTTTCCCGCCGCAGACTGGTTTTCGCCTGCCATCGTTCTCGTGAGACCTTCTTACGCCGAGCTTTCGCGTCAGATCTCCGAGACCAGCACGCTCATTACCGGATATGCCTATCAGGACTGGGGTATGCTTGCCATCTATGCAATCGTGGGCCTGGCCTTTGCCTGTTTTGCGACCCTTATCATCAAGCGCCGCCGCATGGAATCCGCGGGCGACGTCGTTGCACTGCGTCCGCTTAAGCCCGCTTTCAAATATTGCATGACGGCCGGCGGCGCGCTGGTGCTGGGGCTGATCCTGTTTTCCACGATCAACGGAAACGGCGCTCCCACCGAAAGCAGCACGCGCGCAATGCTCGCCATGAGCTTCTACATGATGCTCGGCGGCTTCATCGGTTACTTTGCCTCCGAGATGATGATGCAGAAAACGCTGCGCGTTTTCACCGGCAAGTGGAAAGGCTTCGGCGTCAGCTGTGCCGTTATCGTCGCACTGCTCCTGTGCCTGCGCTTTGACGCTTTCGGCGTCGCAAGCTACGTCCCCGACGCCTCCGAAGTTCAGGGTGTCAGCGTCGATGTTGCCAGCCCCGGCACGACGTTTGAAGAGTCTGAAAACATATCCACCGCGATCAAGCTTCATAAGAACATCATTTCCCATCAGGCCATCAACAACGCGGCCTACACGCGGGACGGCACCCGTTTCTCCGTCCGCTATCTGTACACACTCAAAAACGGCAAAGCCGTTGATCGCCATTACACGCTCTTCGCCGCCGCCCAGACAAGTGATATTACGGACCTCAATGAGCTTATAAACACACAGGAAGCTGTCCGGGCACGCAAGATGCTCTCTGTCCCCGTAAACATTTCCACAATACTCAACGGACAGATCAACTATTTTGACAAGGAGACCAATCAGTACGAGCACATCGCCCTCTCCTCGGACGAGATGTACAAACTCTACACCGAATGCATCGTGCCGGACACGGACGAACGCAAGCTCGGGAAGATCTGGCTCATCCCCGACGAGGGCTACAACACGCGCGTGCTCGACTGCGTTATCCGTTTTGAAGTACAGCAGATGGTCCCCGGCAAGCAGAACCGTTACACCGGCGATCACTTTGAAACGACGCTGACACTCGACGCGGCACGCACCTACGACTGGATCCAGAGCCGCTACCATCTCCCGCTCGTCACCATGGGCGAGAGCGAGTCCATTCAGAAGTCCGACGACACCGTGGGAAAGCCTTTCTATGCAAAGGATCTCCCCGCGACCTACAGCGAAACTGTGGGCTAAACCGCGAAACATAATCAAGGGACGTCCTCGATTGAGGGCGTCCCTTTTGTGCTTGGAGAGGAATATATGGAGAGAGCTTAGAGCTTAACGACGTTTTCCAGATACTCGACGATCGCGTTTTGCACCTCCTCGGCCCCCTTATAGCGGCCGTCGATGCAGTCGACGTCAAGCAGCAGCGTCGGGATCCCGTACTTCGACTGGATGAAGTCGGAGAGGATCTTGGTGGATGCCCAGGTGTGCTTGCAGCCGATGTGGCCAAGGAACACCGAGGTGTTGATGTTGAAATTGTCCATGAGGTAGGTAATGCGGTCTTCGTAATATTCGACCGGACCGGCAGCGCCGTGGATCATCGGCAGATTCATCATCTTGTGCGCCATGATGCGGAAGCAGTCCTCTTTGTCGTCCATATGCTCGTAGAAATCTCCGTGGAAATGGCCGAGAACGTCCATGATGCAGATGGCTCCGTACTCTCTTTCGAGGTATCCGTAGCTTTTGAGGCTGGTCCAGAGCATATTCTGCAAGAACAGCATACGGTACTTTTCGCCGTTCATGCAGGCTCCCATGCCCAGTTCAAGCATCATTTCGCCCGTCTCAAGCTCTTTTTCAAGGAACTTGACCATTGCGGGGTCGGCAGCCTGGCCGCTCATACAGGCATTCGTGACAAGGAGCGTGCCGGGCAGCGGGCAGGGCGTGTGCTTGCGGAGGTCCGCACATTTTTCAAGCAGCTCGTTTGCCCGGTTCGCGACCGCCATGGATTCCTTGAACTTCTCCCAGTCGAGCTTTGTGCCGGTCAGTTCTTCCATAAACGCGATAAATTCCTTTGTCTGCGCGATGAGATAATCCTCGCCGCGTTTGTCGCGGCGGAAGGGGAGGTCCACGTTGAAGGTCGGTACGTTCCAGATCTTCTCCATGACCGGATAGGCAATGCGGGAGGAGTCACAGGGGACGGTGGAATAGACAAAGGCATCCGGCTTGACGCCGATCTGGTCGGCCAGCAGCGCGCCCATCTCGACCTTGTCGATGGAACACATACTCTGGTTCGTGTGCGCCTCGCAGAGGTCCACGAACTTTGCGGTCATATCAACGTTCGGCGCTGTGCTCAACGGCAGCTGGTCAAGGTAATAGGGCTGGCAATTGAAGGCATACATCAGATCGACCGGGACCGGTCCGCCAAAGGCGATGACCTTTTTTCCGTTTTTGTGCGCGTCGCGGATCGAGGCCCACTGAGCGACCTGTATGTCATAGATCCAGAGCATATCCGGGTTCTTTTCAGCCGCGTGAGCGCGTTTGCTCTCGGCGGTGCCGGCAATGTAATCAAGCGTGCTCATTTCGCCGCTGAGCACCTTGGGCATATTCAGATCCTGCATGTTCAGTCCTCCTTTTCGACCATCTCGACAAATGCTTCGGCGCGGATCTCAAGCTGTCCGAGATTGGCTAGCTTTTCCTCGCGCTCCAGATAGAGAAGCGGGATATTCGCTTCCTTGAGCATCGGCTCGAGGAAGGTATTCTCGCCGCCCCAGCACTCGCAGTTCTGCATTTTTTCATAGAGCAGGCCGTCGACCCGGTACTCCTTCGCACGCGAAAGGATGAGGTCGTGGAGCTCGTCGCGGTTGTCGATCATACGCGGGCAGACGATCCGGTCCAGATAGTAGTTGGCGATACTGCCCATGACGTCGCCGGGGTCTGCTTTCAGCTCGTCGCCAAAGCCCATGCTGCCAAGACAAAGGGTGTCGCAGACAATGAGGCCGCCCTTGTTTTCGATCGTTTCTATGTACTTCGGGTTGTCGAGCGCCGAACCGATGATCATCAGACGGGCCCGGTAGCCCTCGACCGGCTTGCAGTTCTCCGCGTCGGCGAGGAAAGCCTTGAGCAGTTCGTTATACTCCTCAACGGGCATCGTTGTCGCGGCAAGCAGGATTTTGCAGACATCCGTACCGGTTACGACGGGCTTTTCGACTTTTTGAAGCGCGAGCAGCTGCTTAACGAGGCGGCGCTCTTCATTGTAGACCTCGATGGATTTGAGGAGTTTCTCATCCGTGATCGTGTTGCCGGTCAGGGCCTCCATCTCTTCCTTGAGGATGTTCAGTTCTGCCTTGTAATACTGCTTTGTGGTCGCGCTGTTCATGCGCGGCGCACCGATCTCATAGAGGTGCTGCTCTTTGCCGATCTTCTTTGAAGCAGCTTTCCAGTTGTCGTAGATGCGGACTGCCTGCATGCAGCCATCCGAGGTAACAAGGCCGTCGAGGTCGTAGACATTGTCGATCAAATACTGCAAAATCGACTTTGCAAAGCTGCAGCTGAAGCTTGACATCCACGTTTCCGCCTCGCTGTAGTCCTCGCATCCGGTCGCGCGCAGGCGCAGCGGCAGGATCTCCGCCGCATGCAGAATTTCGTGCGGAACATGGCAGCAGACAACGCCCAGGGCCTTCTTGCCGCTCGCTCTCCAGGACGCAATCGCTGCTCTGTTGATCTCCGCGTTGAATAGTCTCTGATAATCCATACTGCTCCTCCCATAATCGTCATGATAAAATTGTGACCCCTGTCAGTTCATAGTGCACAATTTCAATTCACAATCTACCTTAAATTATATAAAGCTGCCTACGATAATAAAGAAACGAATTTACTTTTTTATTTCATAATGGTACAATATCTTAATAATATATCAATTTGAAACAAAATCGAAAAACGATTCCATCGGAGGCACATTATGAAACAGATCACAAAGGATCACATTCTGGATTCCTTCAACCGTCTTTTGCGGGCCTATCAGTTCGAGGAGATCACCGTTAAAATGATCATGGAGGAGAGCGGCGTTTCACGTTCTACTTTTTACCGCTACTACCTCGACAAATATGACGTCATGAACTACAACTACAAAAAACGGCTCGACCGCTGGGTCAGTTCGCAAAACTGCAAGAGCTGGCGTGAACTGTACCAACGCATCTTCTACGCAACCGATCGGGACCGCAAACGTGAAAAAAACGCGTTCTCTTATGTGGGGCCAAACAGCTACAC
>JBMNPV010000024.1:0-28476 GCA_050943775.1 Oscillospiraceae bacterium | reverse complement strand
CTGTTTGAAAGTCGATGCAGCTTGCACGAAGAAGCTCGGACGCCGTTCCGCCGCTGAGTTTATAGGCGGTCATCAGCTGCATTTCGGACGCCGCCTCCCAGGAAACGACGATCTCGCAGTTTCCGTCGCCGTCGAGGTCGGCATACTCCACGCGTCCCACAGCGGAGCCGTTGCCGGCGATCCGTTCTTCAAGTGCGTATTCGCCGTTCGTTTTGCGGTAAACGCAGATGATGGGCTGCAGATCCTGATTGCGCAGAAAGGCGACCGCCTCGTTTGTGCCGTCGCCGTTGAGGTCAGTGAGCTGAACGCTCTGGCGCTGCGAGCCGGCCGTCGGCGCGGCATATTCACATCCGGAGGCGATCTCCGCGTCGATCAGCTTCTGGAGCTGCAGATATTCTTTTGAAGGCTGCGGCAGACTGTATAGCTCCTCGGTCTCGGTGAGCGAGCAGCCGGAAAGCAGCATCAGTCCCGCAAGGAAAGCGGTCAGCAGGGCCTTTTGAAGTTTCAATCCGTCTTCCACCTCTCCTCGCGGCGTATGCCTGTACATGTTCATACAAAAGCGATTATACCACAGGAAAAATGAAAATGGTAGTGTTAAAGGGCAATATATTGTGATACAATACGGACAAAGCGGTCGATAAAAGCGCGGAGATCGCGCGCTCCCGCGCATAAGATTTCAAACGGAAAGGAGCCGCAGCATGCTAAAGCTCTATTACGCGGACATTCGCGGTCTGTCGGAGGCAGACGCCCTCTATCCGCCGCGCAGCGCAGCGCCGGGTTCGGCCTTCGGCACCTCGCTTCTGGCATACGCCTATCGAGATTATGTGGGCCTCTCCCCGCGAAAGATTGCGCGCACTCTGCTCGCGAACCCATGGATCCCGGACGATCCCGGTCTCCATTATTCCCTGAGCCACAGCAAAACACATGTCCTCGTCGCCCTTTCGGACGCGCCGGTCGGAATCGATGCGGAGACACACCGGAAGATGCCGCTCTCGACCGTTGAAAAACTCACAACGCCCGCCGAGCGCGCCTGCTTCCCGTTTTTCGATACGTGGGTCCTGCGGGAGAGTTACTTCAAGCTCACAGACCGGGGCAACCTGCGCACGCTCCGCTTCTATCGCCGGAACGGAAAGATCATCCCGCCGGATGACGAAGTATTCTGCCGGCTTTACCGCGACATTGACGGCTGTTCGGTGGCAGTCTGCGCCTACGATGATAAATTTCCGGACGCGCTCATCCGCGTTCCGCCCGAAAAGCTGCTCAAGGCGGACGCCGCCCGTGCGCTCAAAGCGGTGCGGCGCGCTCAATAAAAAAACGGACGCGCTGCAAAATGCGGATAGCATTTTGCAACGCGCCATTTTTATGCCGCGCCTGACGGCGCTTTTTTGTTATTTGTTTTCGTAGAACGCCTGCTGCTTGACAAGATTGTCGTACTTCTCCTTGGCCTCCTGTTCAGCCTTGGCAAAGAGCTGTTCTGCTCTCTCGGGGAAGCCGAGCTTCAGCGAGGAGTAGCGGACCTCGTTCATGATATAGTCCTGATAGCTCATGGTCGCCGGCTTGCAGTCGACCGTCAGCGGCACTTCCTTGCGCGGGTCAAAGCGGAAGATATCCCAGTAACCCGACTCAACGGCCTGCTTTTCCGTGAGGATGGAGCGGCCCATGCCGTTTCTCGAACCATGGTTGATGCACGGCGAGTAAGCAATGATGAGGGACGGACCGTCATAGCTCTCCGCCTCAATCATGGCGTTGAGCGTCTGCTGATAGCTTGCGCCCATGGAGACCTGCGCAACATAGATATAGCCATAGGACATGGCGATCTGGGCAAGGTCCTTCTTTTTGACAGTCTTGCCGGCTGCCGCAAACTGTGCAACGGAGCCGGTCGGCGTCGCCTTGGACGCCTGTCCGCCGGTGTTGGAGTAGAGCTCGGTGTCGAAGACGAGGATGTTGATGTTTTCGTTCGCGGCGAGAACGTGGTCAAGTCCGCCGTATCCGATGTCGTATGCCCAGCCGTCGCCGCCGAACACCCAGAAGCTCGGCTTCATCAGAAGCTCCCAATGTTCGCAAACGATCTTCGCGTCGGCTTTGTCCGACTTTCTGCACAGCGCGAGCAGCTCGTTGCCGGCGTCCTTGCTCCTCTCGGCGTCGTCCCGAACCGCGAGCCACTTCTCAGCGGCATCCTTGAACTGTGCGTCCGCCGCGAGGTTTTCCACCGCGGTCACAAGGGCCTTGCGGCGCTGCTTGACGCCTTGGAGCATACCGAAGCCGAACTCGGCGTTGTCCTCGAACAGGGAGTTCTGCCATGCCGGGCCGCGGCCTTCGCGGTTTTTGGTATAGGGGAAGCTCGGCTCGGAGCCGCCCCAGATGGAGGTGCAGCCGGTGGCGTTGGCGATATACATGCGGTCGCCGAAGAGCTGGGTGGCGAGCTTTGCATACGGCGCTTCGCCGCAGCCTGCGCACGCGCCGGAGAACTCGAGCAGCGGGGTCTTGAACTGGCTGCCCTTGACCGTGTTCTCGGCAAACGGCAGGTCGGTCTTGTCGGAAACCTGTTTGTAGGCGTAATCATAGTACTTCTGCCGCTCAAGAGCAGACTCGAGCGGGACCATCTTGAGTGCGCGCTTGTCTTCCTTGGTCGGGCAGACGTTGACGCAGGAACCGCAGCCGGTGCAGTCCATCACGGAAGGGATCATCGCGAACTTGTAGTTCTCGCAGTCCTTGCCCTTCATCTGGACAGACTGGATGCCGTCGGGCGCGGCCTTGAGCTCGTCCTCGTTCATCACGAACGGACGGATAACGGAGTGCGGGCAGACGAATGAGCACAGGTTGCACTGGATGCAGTTGTCCGGATTCCACTCCGGGACCTCGACTGCGACGCAGCGCTTTTCGAAAGCGGAAGTGCCGTTCGGCACGGTGCCGTTGGCGATATCCATGAATGCCGAGACCGGCAGACGGTCGCCCTGCATCTTGTTGACGGGGATCAGGATCTTCTCAACGAAGTCCTTGGCGTGGTCGAGTCCGCCGGAGACCTCCGGTGCCGGTGCGTCCGGCGCGGGGCTGTTCCAGGAGTCGGGGACTGCGATCTCCCGCACCTTTTCGATGCCGGCGTCAACGGCCTGCATGTTCATGTTGACGACTTTCTCGCCCTTGCGGCCGTAGGTTGTCTTGATGGCTTCCTTCATATATCTGACGGCGTCCTCTTCGGGCAGGATCTTCGCGAGTTTGAAGAAAGCGGCCTGCAAAATGGCGTTCGTACGGTTGCCGAGACCAATCTCGCGCGCAATGGCGATCGCGTCGATCGTGTAGATGTGGATCTGGTTCTTGGCAATATATTTCTTTGCTTCCGCGGGCAGATGCTCCTCAAGCGCCTCCGCCGTATCGTACGGGCAGTTGATGAGGAACGCGCCGCCGGGCTTAACGTCCTGCACCATGTCGAACTTGTCGAGGTAGGAGGGGTTGTGGCAGGCGACGAAGTTTGCCTTTGAAACATAGTAGGTGGACTTGATCGGACTCTTGCCGAAGCGCAGATGCGAGATCGTGATGCCGCCGGACTTCTTGGAGTCATACTGGAAGTATGCCTGCACCTTCATGTCCGTGTGGTCGCCGATGATTTTGATAGAGTTCTTGTTCGCGCCGACGGTGCCGTCCGAGCCGAGGCCCCAGAACTTGCAGGAGATCGTGTCGGATGGAGTGATGTCGACCTCCTCGGTGATGGGAATGGAGAGGTTCGTCACGTCGTCGACAATGCCGATGGTAAAGCTGCTCTTCGGGTCTTTGTCCTGAATATTGCGGTAAGCGGAGATGATCGCGCCCGGCGTAACGTCCTTGGAGGACAGGCCGTAACGACCGCCATAGACGGGGATATCCGCATACTTCGTGCCGCGCAGGGCCGCGACAACATCGACAAACAGCGGCTCACCGACAGAGCCCGGTTCCTTTGTCCTGTCAAGGACGCCGATGGTCTTCACGGTGCTCGGAATGGCCTCCACAAGGTGCTTCGAGGAGAACGGGCGGTACAGGCGGACCTTGACGAGGCCGACCTTGTCGCCCTTGGAGTTAAGGTAATCAACGACTTCCTCCGCCGCTTCGCAGACAGAGCCCATCGCGATCATAACGTGCGTCGCGTCCGGCGCTCCGTAGTAGTTGAAGAGCTTGTAGTCCGTGCCGATGCGCTTATTGACTTCGTTCATGTAATCTTCAACGATGCCGGGGATCGCTTCATAGCGCTGGTTTGCGGCTTCGCGGATCTGGAAGAAGATGTCGCCGTTCTGGGCGGTACCGCGCAGAGCCGGGTCTGCCGGGCTGTTTGCTTTGTCGCGGAAGGTTTTGACGGCGTCCATATCGGTCATCTCAGCGAGATCCTTGTAGTCCCACATGGCAACTTTCTGGATCTCGTGGGAGGTGCGGAAACCATCGAAGAAGTGCAAAAACGGCATGCTGGCTTTGATCGCCGCGAGGTGGGCGACCGCGCCGAGATCCATAGCCTCCTGGGGGCTGTTGGAGCAGAGCATGGAAAAACCGGTCTGGCGGCAGGCATAAATATCGGAATGGTCGCCGAAAATAGACAGGCAGTGCGTTGCGATCGTACGGGCCGAGACATGGATGACGGCAGGGAGCATTTCGCCCGCGATCTTGTACATGTTCGGGATCATCAGCAGCAGGCCCTGCGATGCCGTATAGGTCGTCGTAAGGGCGCCGGCGGTCAGACTGCCGTGGACAGCGCCGGCAGCGCCGCCTTCAGCCTGCATCTCGACAACATTGACGGTCTCGCCGAAGATATTTTTCTGGCCGGCCGCAGACCACTTGTCCGCGTATTCCGCCATAGGCGAGGAGGGCGTGATGGGATAAATGGCGGCGACCTCCGTGAACGCATAGGAAACGTGCGCGGCGGCGTTGTTGCCGTCCATGGTTTTCAGCTTTCTTGCCATTGTGTCATCTCCTAAAAATAATAAATCATTATGGTTGCTTTCTTCGCGACAGAACTAGTGTTCTCCACGGGGACAGGAACATACGTCCGGCAGGGACATAATGAAATTCAGAGGGTATTGTCTTGCAAATATTCTACCATGCCGCAACTCGCTTGTAAACTATGGGAAGTCACAGTCTGCCGCAGTTTTTTGGGCGTTGTTTTTGATTTAACCAATAAAAGAAACATACGAAATGTATGGAATGACCCTCTTTATAGAAAAATATCCTTGTGCTTTCCCGGATGGCGCGGTATAATAACAAGACATTTAATAAAGTCGGTACTTATGCCCGCGTTCCGGCGCGGGCCTGCGATACGGCACTTCGAATCAGGAAAGGAGCCTGCGTGATGGTTAAAATCGAAAACGATCTGGGTATGATCAGCATCACCAGCGAGGTCTTCACGAACATCGCGGGCGAAGCGGCGACCAACTGCTTCGGCGTCAAGGGCATGGCGGCACGTTCCAAAACGGACGGGCTCGTGCATCTTCTGCGCCGCGAATCGATGTCCAAAGGCGTAGCCGTGAGCTTCAACGACGACGGCAGCGTGTCTCTTTCGCTCCACATTGTCGTTGACCATGGCGTCAACCTCAGGGTACTCGCAGAGAGCATCATGAATGAGGTCGCCTATAAAGTCTCCAAGGCGACGGGTGTTCCCGTCAAATCCGTCGACGTGTGCGTCGACTCCATGCAGGTGAACTGACAACGCGCCTGTCGGCACCGGTCGACCCGGCCGTTTTGGGCTGCGGGTCTTTTCCCCTGCCGGACGACGACCGCCAGCGGTCCGGCGCCCGCATATCATCCCGGAGGTGTTATATTTTGAGAGAATCGATAGACAGCGCGGCATTTAAAGACATGCTTCTGTGTGCCGCCGCTGCTCTGGAAGCCAATAAAAATCAGATCAACGAGCTAAACGTTTTCCCTGTGCCGGACGGCGACACGGGTACCAATATGAGCATGACGATGGGCGCCGCTGCGGCCGAGCTGCGCAAAAAGCCCGTCAGCGGCGTCGGCGAGGTCGCAAAGATCACCGCAAACGCCCTTTTGCGCGGCGCGCGCGGAAATTCCGGCGTCATTCTTTCGCTTTTGTTCCGCGGCCTTTCCAAGACGCTCAAGGGCAAGGACTGCTTTGACGCGCACGAGTTTGCGCAGGCGATGAATGAGGGCGTAGAAGCCGCCTATAACGCCGTGATGAAGCCCGCTGAGGGCACCATTCTCACGGTCTCGCGTCTTTCTGCCGCTGCCGCCTCCGATTTTGCGGAAACCGGCAACGACGTCGAGCTGATGCTCTCCTGCTCCATCGAGGCGGCGAAAGAAGCGCTTGCGGACACCATGCGCATCAATCCCGTTCTCAAAAAGGCCGGCGTCGTGGATGCCGGCGGCATGGGCTATGTCACCATTCTGGAGGCCATGCTCGCCTCTCTGCGCGGCGAGGTCACGCCCGACTCCTATCCTTCCGGTGAAGAGGAAACCGCAGAGTCCGAAAAGGCGGAAGTCTCACAAAACGGCGCAGATTTTGCCGAATTTGACACCGGCGCATATGATTTTGACACGGTCTTTATCATTCGCTGCCCCGAAGCCGGACGCAGTCTGGAGTCTCTGCGCCAGTATCTCTCCTCCATCGGAGACTGCCTTGTCATCAGCGAGGGCGACGAAGAATTCAAGGTCCACGTACATACGAATACCCCCGGCGACGCACTCACCGAGGCGCAGAAGTATGGTACACTGGACATCGCGAAGATCGAGAATATGCGTTTGCAGCACGACGCGCTTGTCGGCACAGGCGAGTCGGACGAGGACCCCGCACCCGTCGAGCCGGAAAAGGAATTCGGCAGCGTTGTCGTCTGTGCGGGCGAGGGCATGGCGGCTCTCTTCACAGAGCTGGGCGCGGACCGTATCGTCACCGGCGGTCAGACCATGAATCCTTCGACGGAGGACATTCTCAAGGCGGTCAACGCAACGCCCGCCAGCACGGTCTTCGTCTTCCCGAACAACAAAAACATCATCATGGCGGCCGAGCAGGTCGCCCCGCTCACGGAGAAAAAGGTCGTCATTATCCCGACCAAGACCGTCCCGCAGGGCGTCTCCGCAATGCTCGGGATGGAAATTTACGAGCAGAGCGAGGAAGAACTCATCGCCTCGGCGAATGAGGCGATCTCGAATGTTCATACCGCCCTCATCACCTACGCCGCCCGCGACTCCGATTTTGACGGCTATGAGATCAAAGCCGGTGAGTATCTGGGTCTCCTCGATGGCGCGCTCCTCGGCAGCGACGCGGACATTTCCGTTCTCGTCGAGACACTCGGGCAGAAGCTGGCGGACATCGCGCCCGAATTCCTGACGGTCTATTACGGCGAGGATGTCTCACAGGAAGCCGCCCAGCAGGTGGCTGACAAGCTCTCTGAACAGCACCCCGACGCCGAGATGTCCGTCATCAACGGCGGCCAGCCGGTCTATTACTATATGATCTCCGCAGAGTAAGGCCGCACGCTCCGGGAAAACTCTCTCATACGCACACCGAAATCTCTCTGCTTATTAAGCACTATGTCATTGAGTTAAGCATCTAAAAAGTAAAAAGACACCTTAAGTAATGGTTTTTGGGCCATAAAGCCATTGCGTTAAGGAACACGAAAGAGAAACGCTGAGGTTTTTATCAACCTCAGCGTTTCTCTTTATGGCGTTTTTGCCATTTTTATCTCAGAAATCATGCATTTTCTGAAATTTTAGCAAGAAGTACAGGGCTTTATCGAATTCGTCCTAATGAAGCGGCGATACCTTACATCGCGTGTTCGGTATGTCTGAGAACGTCGGCAAACGACCTGTAAAGTTCTCCGCCGTCGAGCCGCACGTGTTCAATAAGCCCAGACCGTCGACTGACCGCAGAGAGGCCGCCGATGATTATAAAATCACACGGCGGTCTTTCTCATTTTTCCACTATGTGTAGTCTCTGCCCCAAGCTGCTGAGTATTTCATTGGTTATCGTTCCGCTTTGCGCCGCAATATCATATGCGCTTATGCTTTCCTCCCCATCCGCACCTATTAAGATCGCTGTATCGCCCTGACGGGCCTTGGGTACGGCGCTCACATCAACCAGCGTTTGATCCATGCAAATGTGTCCGATAATAGGAACCTTATAGCCGTTTATCAGTACAGCTCCAATGCCACAGGAAAGCGCTCTTGGCAGACCATCGGCGTAACCGATCGAAAGCGCGGCAATCGTAACTTCACTTCTAGCGGTGAATTCCAAGCCGTACCCGGCATGTTCACCGGGCTTCAAAGTTCTCACAGATGCGACACGGGCTTTGAGAGACAGTATCGGGCACAGCTTCGCAGAACAGGTATGCGCATCTTCACCAGTACTCAAAACGCCATAAAGCGCAATACCCACTCTTGCATAATCGCCGCCATATTCCGGGTATTTCAAAAGGCCGTAGCTGCTGAGAATATGTGTCTTGGGACCATATCCATGTTCGTGGAGCTTATGAATGAGATCCCGAAATTGTCGTTCCTGCTCTGCTGTAAACGCTCTGCTCTCAGCTTCGTCACAATCGTCGGCACAAAGGTGTGTATAGATCCCTGTCACGGAAATATTCTTCATGCGGAATATGTCTAGAATTTGATCGATGCTTTCGCAGCGTTCCCCAAGCCTGTGCATTCCGGTATCTATTCCGATGTGCGCTTTCATTCTATGACCGTAGTTGTTGAGTGTTAAGGCGTATGCGTAGTCAATGACTGTTTGTGTCAGATGATAGCGGCGAAGCAGCGAAAACTGTGCAGGGTGCGTATATCCCAAAACGAGAATTTCGCCCTTGATCCCGTGTTTTCTCAGTTCGATCCCCTCCTCAATGGAAGCGACGCAGAAGCTTCGGATACCGAGCCTGTTAAGCTCTCTTGCAATCGGAACAGAACCATGTCCATAGGCGTTTGCTTTGACTGCCGGCATCAGTTCACATCCGTGAGGAAGCATTTTCTGCAGAACTTCTACATTGTGTCTCAGCTTGTCCATATCAAGCTCTATCCAGGCTCTCCCTGTCGGATCGACGTCGTTCTTACACAGGCTATGTACCCAACAAATAATTCCGGCGAAAACACAGGCCCCTGTGCAAACACATAAGTAATGGAGCAGGCTGCAGTCAATCAGCAGCCCGTTCAATCCAGTAAGCTTGGCAGCTCCTCGTACGGCAACGATCATCATCGGGTGGAGAATATAAATACAAGTTGAAACTTCCCTCAGGAATTTTGGCGGCCGCACATTCCATGATAAGATTAAGCGGAACAGGAAAAACATACACGGTAGCAGGAAGATATACATACTGTCGTGTCGAGGTAACCCACGGCGGTGCAAAATGATACCTTCAAAGCTCATCGCCGTCATGGAAAGAGCAAACCCGAGCAAATCAACATACCAGACTTTTGACCTTCCACATTTCCTTATCCACGCGCCCAGCGACAGGAAAACGGGCACATAAAAAAGCCCGTTGCGCGTATACGAAAATATATGAAAACCTGCGTCATAGACCGATGCTATCGTTGGTACGCTGCGTATCAGGCCGTAATAGCTGTCACCCAACAGCCCGCAAAAATAAAGCAGAGCAGAGATCGCGAATACATACTGAAATGACAATCTCCTGCTCAGCGCATACACCAGTAAAATCCCGAGGATGACTGCCGGAAGATACCAGAGATGATACAATGTGCCGTCAAACAGAAGCATGCGCAAAATATCCCACAGATCCGCACCACGAAAATGTCCCGCGTAGATATTGACCGGGAGATACAGGAGGATGGACACAGCGTACAGCAGTAAGATTTTCCGCAAGCACTGCCGCAGCCGGTCAAAACGGTCTGTTTTCCCAAACACATATTCCGGTAAAACGAAGTATCCTGTGACCATCAGAAAAAACGGAACGGCCACTCTTGCAAATACTCTTGTCAGTAGAAAATCAGCTTCGGCGCTGAATGAGGCCAGCGGAGAAGTATGGATGGCCACTACAAGCAGTGCGGCAATGATCTTGAAGCAATCGAGGCCACCTGTCTGCTCTTTGTCTTTCATCATTTTTCTCTCCATTCGGTGATTATATAGCCGTCGCTGTTGTTGCCGGACAGCATGAGGTTTGTACTTTCAGTTTTCTCAGCGGGCATGTCGTCCATCGCGGCCGCCGGAAGATAGCAGATGTCGAAAGCAAGGTCACCAACGTCATATTTAAACGTTCTTGTTCCGTATACGTAGTTTTTCAGCATGATATGGTATTCCTCCAGCACAAGTCCCAGCTTTTCCATGATCTCAGCATGGGGCGCGCCGACATATCTGAAATGCCATGGTTCGTGGGCGATCCCTGTCACACAGTCTTTATCCGCCGGATACCGTTCAACAAAGCCATACTTTGCCGCGTGTCTACGGAACATCTGACAAATTCCGGTGTTGGGAAACTCCGGTCTGATAAAATCCATTTCCGAACTGTATAGACCAAGGTCAATGGCAAGTCCGGTCTGATGCTCGCTGCAGCCGGGTACGGCCACATACTGTCTCGTAAACACCCCGCCGCTTTCCCGCATAGAATTGTTCCAGATATCACGCTGTTCCTGTTCGGAACGCCACCCGCTGACGGGGGCAATGCAACTCCAGCCGTTTATATTCTCCATGAGCTTATTCAATAACGCCGCCGCGCGCCGCTCCATTAATACGTTCCCCATAGGCTTGCCTACCGTTGCAAGTACATCACGGCTTATCTCACCCGATACGGATTTGATGAATTTACAAGAATGAGGCTGCCTTCACTTAGAGCGCAGGTTTTTTTCATGAACATATTCATTTCTCCAATGCAAGCTCTATCGCACGCGTAACAACTGCGTCAAACGACAAACCGGCAGACTTCATCATACTTGGAAATCTGCTATGGGGCGTAAAGCCGGGTATCGTGTTGACCTCGTTGAATACGAGCTCGCCGTCAGGTGTCAGAAACATATCGACACGGGCAAAACCACTGCAATCAAGTGCCCGGTATATGGTTTTTGCCGTTTCCTTTATTTCTACCGCTTTCGCCGGTAAAACCCGTGCGGGAACATGGATTTTAGATGTTGCCAAATTATATTTTTCCGTATAGTCGAAGAAACCGTGGCTCAGCTCGATTTCGTCAAGCTCACCTGTAGAAAGCGCATCATTTCCCATGACTGCACATCCAAGCTCAAACCCCGGAATATTCTCCTCAAGCAGAACACGGTCATCGTAATAAAACGCTTTTTCAATCGCATCTTCCAGCAGCTCCGGATCGGAGACCTTTGCGACGCCAAATGAAGAACCCGCTTTGACCGGCTTTACAAACAACGGATAAGCAAGTTCCATCGCCTGTTTGCGGACGAGCGCGATATCACATCCCTTTGTGAGTTCAATTGCGTTCGGTACGCGTATACCGGTCAGTGACACCAGCTTGTGGGCACGGGTTTTGTCCATACACAGAGCCGAAGCCAAAGTGCCGCAGCCAACTATAGGGATTCCGGCAAGTTCGCACAATCCCTGTACGGTTCCGTCCTCCCCGTTTCGGCCGTGAAGTATCGGAAAGACCGCGTCAAGATGTATGTGTTGAATTTCATTACCGATGAACACCAGCAACTCGCGGCTGCCGCGGTTTGAAGATATACAGCATGGCTCGCAGTCCTGCTCTGCCCATGTATCATCGGCAATATGGCGGACATTTCCCGCATAATGATACCAATCTCCTCTTTTCGTGATTCCTATCAGCACAGGCGTAAAGCGGCTTTTATCCATATGGCTGATTACGCCGCTTGCCGATTCAAGCGATACGCTATACTCAGAGGAACAGCCGCCGAAGATAACTGCAATATTCAATTTTTTCATTTTTTGTCCTTTCTCAATTCTTTTGTATCTGCAGAAACCGCACAACATCTGCTTTCTCGGAGATCCCTTCGGTCTTTTGAAAGCAGCGTGTATAGCACTCCTTCTCAGGGTATAAGAAACCCCGCTCTGTACACAAATTGTACCAAAGCGGGGATAAAAGTCTTTTCGTTTTCAATTTAGATCGTCTGAAGATTGCCATTCGATAATCATACGATTTTCTCACAAGGCAGTGTTACCGTGAAGCAGATGCTTTCGTTTTCGCTTTCAGCTCTGATGGAACCACCGTGAAGTTCTACGATCTCATTGGCGATCGCAAGTCCCAGTCCAGCTCCGCCCGTAGTGCTGGCACGAGACGAATCCAATCTGAAAAACTGCTCAAAGATACGAGAGAGCTTTTCAGGCGCGATCGTCTTGCCGTGGTTTTTTACTTCAATGACAGCATCGGTACCCGTTTGTGTCAAGGTTAAAGCGATCACTGCATCAGAATAACTGTAATTGACCGCATTGCGAAACAGGTTATCAAAAACCCGTTCCAGTTTGTCCGGGTCGCAGATGATTTGAACATTCGGCTCAAGATGTGTTTCCCATGTCAGATTCTTTTCAGCCAGTAAGGGATTGAATTCATAGGTGATCTGCTCCAGCATACGGGTCAGATTGATAGATTCGCTTTCCATGGTCAGCGTCGTAAGATTAAATCTTGTAATATCGAAAAACTCATTGATCAAATTTTCCAGCCGTTCCGCTTTTTCCAAAGCGATCCCGGTATATTTTGCGCGCAGCTCCGGCGATATCTGTGGCTCATCCCGCAACAGCGTCATGTAGCCGATAACGCTGGTCAGCGGCGTCTTCAAATCATGGGCTAGATACACGATTAAATCATTTTTACGCTGCTCCGCTTCCTTTGCCGCATGAGCGTCGCGCAGAGCGGATTCCCGGATCAGGTTCATCTCGTTTTGCGTTTCCAGCATCGCAGGCGGCAGCAATATCTGTTTCTCCGGCGATTGCGTCATTTGCTCTGCGGCTTCAACCACCTCGTCCAGATACCGCAATGGCTTGGACATAAAGTAGTAGGTGATGGCTGTCCATCCAATCAGCGTAAATGCCCCAGCAACAAAGAGAATATTATCCTGTATACGCTGCAAGATCCAATATAGCGGTTCGGTGGCATACCATGTGATGGAAGAACAGATCCGCCATGCGAGGAATATCAGTATCAAAAGTGTCACGATATACCCGATCAAGCTCAGAGCATACCATATAAGGAGTTGCCGCGATATCCGGCTGCGCTGCGCTTTTTTTCTGTTCTTTTTATCTTCGTTATTCAATTGTATAACCCACCCCCCACACGGTCTTAATAAATCTGGGCTTCCGGCTCGGTTCTTTCAGCTTTTCACGAAGCCTCGCAATATGTGCCATGACGGTATTGTTATTGTCAAGATACTTTTCTCCCCATACGGCTTCAAATAGTTCCTCCGATGACACGACCTTACCCATGTGCTCACACAAATACCACAGTATGTCAAACTCGATAGGAGTCAAGGACAGTTCTTCTTGATACAAACTGCATTTGTGATTGTCACGATTGATATACAGTCCGGCAAAATCGTATTCGTGTTTTTCTTCCGGAGCGGTTCCGGTATTATACCTCGTATAACGGCGAAGCTGTGTTTTCACGCGGGCAAGCAGCTCCAACGGATTGAACGGCTTTGTTATGTAGTCGTCAGCGCCCAGAGTCAGCCCCATGATCTTGTCCATATCTTCTACCTTGGCAGTGAGCATGATGATCGGAAATAAAAACTTCTCTCGGAGCTTCTGGCACAAAGTAAAGCCGCTCATATCCGGCAGCATTACGTCAAGAATTGCGAGACTTAATTCAGTACTGTAAGCGCAGGCAAGAGCCTCTGTTGCATTATAAAACTTGCAGACCTCATATCCGTCGTTATTCAAATATAACTCGACCAAATCTGCAATTTCCTTTTCGTCGTCTACTACGAGTATTTTACTCATCCTTATTACACCTCATATTTAGTCGATATATATAGCATAACATTTTCCCGCTGCATTGTCCTGTTAATCACTTACGGAATTCTTACTTTTTTCTGAAATTTCGCATCGGCCGCTTATTATGTTAGAAAGTCGCTCTGTATTTTGTGTGTTCGTCAAGTAAAAATGTGAGCAAACGGGCCTCGAGAATGTGAGCACCCTCAGTACCGTTTTTGTTGTAGCGTAAGGCGCAATAGGAGACCTTTTGGAGCGCCAAGCGGTCGAGCCCTTTTGCAAGAGTTTTCGGGACGCAAGCGAAACGCAAAAAGGGGGCGGCTATGCCGCCCCTTTCGCTTTGTTTTACGCGTTCGTTCTGACGTCAATGAGCTTCGCGTTTTGCAGAAGTCTCAGCACGACGGTCGCTGTCTCGGCGCGGGTGATCTCTGCGGTCGGGTTCAGTCTGCCGTCCGAGCCGACGATAAGCCCCGAGCCAACGTTGAACTGCGCTGCCGTCTGTGCCCATGCCGCTACGCCCTCGGCATCTTGAAAACTCGTAAGCGCACCGCTCTTGCCGGTGTACTCCGCGAGCTTTGCGGCGTTGTAGATCATCTGCATGGCCTCCTGACGGGTGATGCTCGCTTCGGGGTCAAAGACTGCGGCGCCGTTGTTGGGAAGTCCCAGTGAACGAATCAGGATTGCGGCAAACTCTGCTCTGCTGATGTTGCCGTCTACTACGACCTCGACTGTGGGTTCCGAAGTGCTTCCACCGCCTCCGCCGCCTCCGCCGGATGGAGCGGCGCCAATGGTATACGTCGCGGTGAATACCGCGCTGTCATTGCATCCGCTTGCGGTAAGATCGGATAGCTTTAGGCTTCCGTCAGGCGCATAAACTGCCGCTGTGGATTGTCTGCGGTGGTGATGACGCCGCCCGTCTCCGCAGACATCGCGGAGATCCAGTTTGCCTGTGCATCGTCGTCCCGTCATCGTCCACTGCGTTCCAGTACGCAACCCCATAGTGGTCGTAAACATATCAGCCCGATAGGTCGGTTGTGCTGATGCCGCCATTGGCTGTCAGCGTCGCCCCGGCAGCTACTGTCAGCGTATTCAACGCAATACCCCGGCTCCAACGCTCACCGCTCGCTGCTCCGCCGGAAAGCGTGAGCGTTTCCGTTCCGGTAATCGTGAGATCACCCTCTTTTTCATCAGGCTCAGTTCTTTCTCGTCTCTTTCGCTTGTTTCCGCGTTTCTTCTCTCTTTTTCGGGTTTGCAAGCTTATTATTAACACGTTATCATTTCTCCGCGCCTCTCAGCTCCAAAAGCTTTTCGGGAGCGACCGGCCTGGTGAGATAGCCGTCTGCGCCGATTTTTGCGGTAGCTTCTCTGATTCGTCACCATCCCAAATGAGATACACGCGGGTGCCGGGGCTGCGTTTTTGAAACTGCTGCGCCATGTCTATCCCGCTCAGGCGCTTCATATCCGCCGCCGCGTAGAGCACGTCCACCGAGTTTCCCGCTGCATACTGATAGACAAACAGGGGGTCGTGGAAGCATTCGACCGATGTTCCGGGCAGAGTCGTTTTTTTGTATGCTCTCCGACAAGCGGATCAGCTCTACGGGGTCGGGGTCGACCGCAAAGCTGTTTCGCTGTTTTGAAAAGATTTCTTCTGTCTTTGCTTTCTGCAGGGTGCGGGCTAGGTCGGAGAGCAGATGGCGGAGCTTCATCTTCTGGTCTTCAATAGGGATCGAGTCTTCCCACAGCACAGCGCAAAGCTGCTGCGTGTTGACCGCCGCGACAAATTTCATTCTCCGCCCTCCTCCTTTGGGATCGTGATGGTGGCAGTCGTTCCCTCGCCGGGAATACTCTCAATTTCAAGAGTCCCGCCGCTCATTGTGGAAAGCCTGTCTCTTTCATTTTTGATACCGATGTGGCTGCGGCCATTCTCCGACTGCGTGTTCCCATCAAAGCCAACGCCGTTGTCCCGGACGCTGATGACATGACTGTCCTCTGTCTCCCATGACGAGATCCAGATCGTCCCGCCCTGTATGCGCTTGGTAACGCCGTATTTCACCGCGTTTTCGCCAATGGGCTGCAGGGTCAGCGCCGGAGTGCGAAAGAGCGTATCCCGGATGTCCCATTGTACTTCCAGCCGCTCGTCGAAACGGCGCTTTTCAAGGGCAAGGTAAGTCTTCGCGTGCTGCAGTTCCTTTGCAAAGGCGATGGGTTTTTCCGCCTTGATTGAGTCCAGCTTGCCGCGAAGATACTCCGCAAACTCGATCGTCGCGGCCTCCGTCTCCAGCGCCGCCCCGTGGCAGAGGTCGGCAATGACCGAAAGCGTATTATAGAGAAAATGCGGCTGTATCTGCGAGAGCATCAGCACAACGTTCGCCTGCTGTCGTTTGTTTTTCTGCCGGAGCAGTTTCCTGCCCGACTGTATGTATATCCGTGTGTAGATGAATGAAAATACAAAGAAACGTGCCCATGTAGGTCAGCGTCCAAGCGGGATTGAAGTAATCCATCACGATCCTGACAAAAGGAATCAGGGTGTAGATCCCGAGCAGGACCCGTTTGCGAAGCTGCAGCCTCTGCGATATGGCGATGATGCAGGTGTTTGTAAGCAGTGCGCTTGCCGGAAAGACCTGAGAGAGCCAATAAAGCTCGCCGCGGCGGTATGTGCCGTCTGCGGCGATGCGAAAGTAAATGCCTGTCGGGAGATTGACCAGCACGAGGAGCGAGAAAATCAGAAATCCCACATCGAACGCTTTGATATGTGCTTTCATCCGGCCCTTTCTGTTATCTACAAAATTCGACAGATAGCGGTTGAAAAAGAGGATAACGCCGTAGCCTGCAATATAGTTAACGGTATCGGCAATATAGAGAAACACTCTCGCGTCGGCAATGCCGTCTGCCGCCCAGACAAATCCGTCCGCGAGCAGAATGATCAGCAGGGAAACGAGCATTCCGATAAACTGTATGCGCTGCCGTTTATCGTACGCCCGGTCTGAAAGGCAGTTGGTAAGCAGCACCGCCGTCAAAACCGCGGCAAATGCCTCCAACGCAATATTCACCTGTGTCAATCCGGTCACCACCTCGCATGATCACAGCATTTGCACCTGTTTATGTTTAATTATAGGGCAATCGGTAGGTCACTACAAGCTGTTTTGAACATGAGGACTGGTTTCGGGCGATGTTTGGCGCATATTGGGAAAAAAACCGCCGGTACGTTTCCGTACCGGCGGTCTTCACTCGTTTTTAGTCCGCTTTCGGAGGGGTCTGGGGCTTTGGCTGCTGGGACGTACCGTTTTGTCCTCCCTCGCCGGGCTTTTTCCCGCGGGGTCTGCGGCGGCGCGGGCGGTTTGCCTTTGGCTTTTCCTCGCCTGCTGCGGAGGCCTCTCCGTTCGGGGCCGGCTTAGGCGTATTCTGCCTCTGCTGGTTTTGCGGTTTGGGAGCGTTCTGCTGCCGCGGCTGGCTCTGCTTCTGTCCACCGCCCTGTCCGGAAGGACCGGATTTCGGCTGCTGACCGCCGCCCTGTTTTTGTCCGCTCTGCGAACGCCGGCGGTTTCTCTGCCGCTGCTCCTGCTGGTGCGGCGCTCCCTGCTGGGATGACCGCTCCTGCTGTTCGGAATGCGGCGTATGCATCTCACCCATCTCCTCCGCAAAGAGGTTCGGCGCGTTCCAGCCGTCATCCTCTTCCAGCTCCGGGACTTCCTTTTCCACCGTAAATTCCGGCAGCTCCACCTTCGGGATCGGTTCGCCGGGTTTCGGTCTCCCGCCCGGCACAACAGCGATCTGCTGTGCGTCGTAAACGCGGAATTCGTCCTCCCCGTCTTCGTCAATGCGGACTCTGATCTTCTGGCGCAGAACATTCGTCGCGATAACGTTGCCGTAGCCGTCGGGCGTCTGGACAAAGGCCCCGTTTTTGGGGATGGTCTTCAGGAGGTCCTCGTAAGCTTCCTCCTCATAGCGGAGACAGCACATCAGTCTGCCGCAGCTGCCGGAGATCTTTGTGGGATTGAGCGACATGTTCTGCGTCTTGGCCATCTTGGTCGAAACAGGCTGAAAGTCGCCCAAAAACTGGCTGCAACAATAGGGTCTGCCGCAGATGCCGAGTCCCCCGAGCATTTTTGTCTCGTCGCGCACGCCGATCTGCCGCAGTTCGATACGCATACGAAAGACAGAGGCGAGGTCCTTGACAAGGTCGCGGAAGTCAACCCGTCCATCGGCCGTAAAGAAGAACAGAATCTTGTTCCCCTCAAAGCTGCACTCGACGCTCACGAGCTTCATATCCAGACCGTGGTCCTTGATTTTCTGCTTGCAGATCACAAAGGCTTCTTTCTCGCGCTGACGGTTCTGCGCGTCAATGCGCAGGTCGTCCTCGGTCGCAAGACGGACCACCGGACGCAGTGGCGCAACGACGCTCTCATCGAGCACATAGTGCGGGCCGACCGCAACCGTGCCGATGTCGAGTCCTTTTGCGGTCTCGACGATTACGGTATCACCCGCGCTGATGGCGAGATCGCCGGGGTCAAAGTAGTAGGCCTTGCCGTGGCTGTTGAATTTAACACTGACAACTTCTATCAAAGCAGTATTCCTCATTTCAGGGCACAGAGCATACCGATGATATGCTTTGTCCCAACATTGAGCCGCCGGTATTCCCCCGCCCTGTCACAGAGCGCGAGAAGCCGCGCGGCATTTTCTCCGGTCAGACCGGAAACGGCGCTTCGGCCGCAGAGCACATCGGCAAGGGCGGCGCGCAGACTCTCCAGAAAGCCCGCAAGTCTCTCCGCATCCCAGCCATCGCATTTTCCCATCAGAAGGCAGAGCCCGGCGCGGTCGCCCTTCGCCGCAAGCAGCAGATATTCTCCCGCCAGTTCGTCGCGCACCACATACTTTTCTCCGCCTGCGCGCAGCGTAACGCAGCGGGAACGGATCGTCGGCAGCAGGGCCTCCTCGCTCTCGACGCAGAGAATAAAGACATCATGCACGGGCGGCTCTTCCAAAATCTTGAGTGCCGCGTTCTGCGCTGCGGTGTTCATAAACTGCGCGTCTTTCACGACGTAGACCTTCCGCTCCGCGATCTGGGGCCGGGCATAGGCGTCAAGCACCATCTGTCGGATCTGTTCGATGGCGACTTCCCGCTTGACCTTGCCCTTTTCATCTGTTCTGCGCGTAATGGTCACAAGGTCCGGGTGGGTCCCCGCCAGCACAAGACGACAGCCTGCGCAGGTCCCGCAGGGTTCGGAACGTCCTTCCTCACAGAGAAAGGAGCGGGCGAGCAGCGCGGCGGCCTCGTTTCGGAGCGCTTCGTCCTCCGAAGCAACAATATAAGCGTGTGACACGGGAATGTTATTGAGGTCGACGCCCATATCCGTATCACACTCCTTTGCCGATTTAAAAGCTCTATCTTTGTATTCTACCCATATTGGTCCTTTTCGTCAAGGAAATTTCCCTGTCGCTTTCAGACGATAGCGGAAAGAGGCAGCGGATGACTCCGTCTGCCTCTTTCCGGGATATGTGCTCACTTTTTTTCAAAATAGCCAACAATAAAATCCACGATTTTGCCGATGGTCGGCAGCTGCGCGGCCTGATCGTTGGTGATGATGATATTATAACGTTCTTCGAGCGTCATGGTCAGCTCCACGATATCAAGGGAATCGGCGCCGAGATCATCGACGACGCGGGTATCCTCGTGGAGAGTCTCCGGGTCGATCTCGAGCTGCTTTGCGAGGATGCGGCATACGTTTTCAAACACTTGTTGTCTTGTTTCCACTGTTTGCCGGCGGTAGCCCGCCTGTCACCTCTGTTCCGTAAGATTTCCGCCGTTGTGCTGCGGTCTCGTCTTCTCGCAGGAGATGACGACCCGGCGGTTTGGTTCAACGCCCGTCGAGCATGTCGTAACGCCCTCGTAGTTCTGGAGCGCGGTGTGGATGACGTGGCGCTCATAGGAGTTCATGGGTTCGAGCGCCATGCTGCGGTGGTATTTGAGGGCCTTCGCGGCCATCTTTTCCGCAAGCTTTACAAGGGACTCCTCGCGTTTGCTGCGGTAGTTCTCCGCGTCAATGCTGATATGCGTGCGCTCCTCCATGCCGCGGTTGACGGCATAGTTTGTGAGATGCTGGATCGCGTCGAGCGTCTCGCCGCGCCGGCCGATGACGGCGCCCATACCATCTCCGGAGAGTTCGACATAGATGGAACCGTCTTCTTTTTCCTTCAGGTCGATATTGGCCTGTGTACCCATCCGGGTAAGCAACCCCTCCAGAAATTCCCGCGTTTTCTCTGCGGCTGTCTTTTCCTTTGGGGGATCGGGCACCTCATAGCTCACGCGAACAACGGCGGGTGATGCGCCAATGCGCAGAAAACCGCTTTTCGCGCGTTCAAGGATCTCTATAGAAACTTCGTCTCTGGAAAGATTGAGCTCGCGGAGCGCGGACGCGATGGCGTCCTCTTCCGTTCTGCCCGTCACTTCGATAGATTGCTGCATTTTGAATCTCCTATTACTTTCGTCCAGATCTCAGGAGTCAGTCCGTTTCGGTCCCGGACGCATTTTCCCCGCCGATCCCGGCCTGTCTGGCCTTCTCGTCGTATTCCGCGTCGACCTGTTCGTCGAGCTCGGAGCGCGCGGCGGCGGCTCTCGTCGCCTCCTCGGCGTGTTCGGGGTTTGTAAAGCGGTCTGCAACATAGGCTCTGCCGCGCGCATAGGGGCGGTTTCCTACCTGCGAGTCCGGCTTTGCGTTCGAGATGCCTGCCTGCTTACGGCGCTTTTCTTTTTCTTTTGCGCGTTCCGCGGCAAGGCGCGCCTCATCCTGTGCCTTCTGGACGGTCTGAAGCTTTTTCTTGCTGGTGTTCGGGTTGCGTTCCGTTGCGTTCGCCGCGCGGAGCCTTTCGGTCTCAAGACGTTTGCGCTCGAGTTCCGCTTCCTTCGCTTTCAGGCGCTCCATGCGGTCTGCGTCCTCAATATCCAGGATCGCGTTGTATTTCTTGTTGAGGATGATCTCCTGGATCATAGCGAGCAGGCTGTTCGCGATCCAGTAGACGCCCAGTCCTGCCGGCATAATGAAACCGAACCAGACGGACATAAGCGGCATCATGATCATCATGGATTTCATCGAAGCCTGCTGCTGGGGATCAACGCCGGTCTGCGGGTTGGTTGCCATAGAGACCTTTGTGGAGAAATAGGACAGCAGACCCGAAATGATCGGGATGAGGAACAGGCCCAGCGCCGGCAGCCAACTCGAAGTCTGCGACCAGTCAACATGCACAAAGAAGTTCCACTGCGGTCTCTGACCAAGGTTCAGACCGAGAAACTCGAAATTGATGTCAACGAGCTTCGGCATGCTCTTGAAGAGCTCGCCAAGCTGGTTTGCGTTTTCGTGGATGATGTTGGCAAGCGTGATCTCGGCATAGGCGTCCTCCTTTGCCGGGATCGTGTACAGGCCGAGATTGACAAGCTTGTCCGTGATGGTCTGGACCTGATCGGCGGTCAGCCGCATCATGCTCGACAGCGGCAGGCGGATGACGCGGTAGAGCATGAACAGCACGATGATCGGCACAAGGTTCCAAAGGCAGCCGGACATCGGGTTGACGTGCTCATCCCGGTAGAGGCGGGCAACCTCCTCCTGGTATTTCTGGGGGTTTCCTTTATGCTTTTTCTCAAGCTCCTTCATGTAAGGAGTCAGGCGAGACATGCGCATCATGCTGAACTTGCTCTTTGCCTGGAAGGGCAGAAATACAAATTTCAGAATGATCGCAAAGAGAATGATCGCGACGCCGTAGTTGACTGTGATGTTGTACAGCCACAGCAGCAGCATCGCAAAGGGGTAGGTGATGATATCCGACATTGGATTCTCCTAATCACGTTTTCCCGGTCAGGGGACCGGGTCGTAGAAGTCGTGCTCTCCCTTATGGAACGGGTGGCATCTTGCCAGACGTTTCATGGCGAGCCAGGTACCTTTAGCGGCGCCGTATTTTTGCAGCGCCTCAAGCGCGTACTGCGAGCAGGTCGGAACATACCGGCAGCAAGGCTTTTTGAGCGGAGAGATATGCTTCTGATAAAAACGCACGAGAAAGATCAGAAAAGTTTTCAAACTTCGTCACCGCTTTTCGGCGTTTCGCTGAGGATACCCAGACGGGCGCAGGCAGAGAGAAAGGCTTTTTCCATCTCGGCGTAATTGGCGTACACGCTTTTGGCACGCGCGACAACAACGATATCCGTTCCGCGTCTGAGCCGGTGTTCGTTGAGCCGGTAGATCTCCCGAAGCTTACGACGGACTCTGTTGCGGCAGACGGCATTGCCGATCTTCTTGCTGACCGTGAAGCCGATCGCATTGAAATCCCGCTGCGTTTTCCGGCAGTAGACGACCAGCACCGGCGTTGCGGCGCTCTTTCCCTTGTCATAGAGACGTCGGAACTCGTAATTATTCTTCATCGGTTCGGAAAATTCCAAGCTCGGCCATCCTTTCGTGTACTCGACGCAGGGCAAACAAAAAAGTACAAGCGCCTAAAGGGCGGATAAATCCGCCCTAAAAACCATATTCAGAAGGGAAAAGCGCTCAAACAGGCCCGTCTCATGGGAAGCTCCCTGCAAAACGGGGTCAATAGCTGAGTCTTGCTCTGCCCTTGGCTCTGCGGCGTGCAAGGACCTTGCGGCCGTTCTTTGTGGACATTCTCTTGCGGAAGCCATGCTCTTTCTGAGCGTGCCGCTTTTTCGGCTGATAGGTGCGAACTGTAGACATTTGCGTTTCCTTCCTTTCGTAGAGGTATTACTCAACAGCAGCCGGCCTTCCGACACGGCTCAGCCGCAGTAGTTGACAGGTTTTCATTCCGGTACTTCCAGAAACCAAAGTGCCGGAAACTATGATATTATACAGTATCGCGCAAGCTTGTGTCAACCAAATTATGCGTTTATTTTTGCTTGTCTCCCTGCAGCTGTCGAAGCATTCCGCTCAGACGCGGGTTTTTCAGGAGATAGCGCATTGCGGGCAGTCCGAGCGCATACAAAATGACCGCCTCTCCGAGCGCCACGCCGAGCGCACAAAGTCCGTACATGCCCCAGAACTGTCCCGGGTCGGCACGGTAAACCTCCTCCGCGCCCGTGAAGAAGCCGCCTAGCGTTGCGATGCTGCCCGGAAACAGCGCAAAGATCGCGATCTCCGCGCCAACGATCACCGCGTTGAAAAGCACCGGCATCAGGCAGACAAGAAGGCAGGACACCCATCCCGCCTTCTGCGTCTCGCGGTACCGCTTTCCCAGCGCCGCCGTGCAGAGTCCCGCAAGCAGAGTCGCCAGCGAACCAAAAACAGCATCTACAACGGTGTACGGCCCCAGCAGATTTGCAAGCATACAGCCCACGGTCAATCCGAAAGCCGAGTAGGGAAAGAAAAACGGCAAAACGCACAGGACCTCGGATATTCGGAACTGCACCTGTCCGTAAGCGAGCGGGTCGATCATCGTGAGGACCGCATAGAGCGCTGCGATGACCGCCGAGGCGGTCAGCTTTCTGGTTGCTGCGTGTTTCATTTTTTACCAAACCTTTCGTGTTCCGACCCTGCAAAGGTTTTGAAGTCAGGGCCTTGTTTTTTATTTTTTTGACTGTTCAAGGCTGAACAGACAACCGCAGTATTCCTGGCGGTAAAGCCCCCACTCCCTTGCCAATTCGACGGAGCGCTGATAGCCGCCGCGTTTTTTGAAGTCGGACGGCAGCCACCGGACGCCGTATTCCGCCGCAAGCCGGCTACCGATGGCATTGAGCCGTTCCGCGTCCTTATGGGGGCTCACGGACAGCGTCGTGCAGAACCATTCAAAGTCGCCCTCCGCCGCCCTCCGGGCCGTTTCCCGCAGGCGAAGTTCAAAGCAGCGCGTGCATCGAGCGCCGCCCTCCGGCTCCCGCTCCAGACCGTGTGCGATGTCGTCAAAGGCAGCGCCGTCGTAGGCGCAGTCGAGAAGCTTTACCTCCGGATAATGTTCGAGCACCCGGCGCAGCCATGCGCCGCGCTTTTCATATTCCGACTCCGGCTGGGTATTCGGGTTGTAGTAGAGAACGCTCACAGCAAAGTATTTCGTGAGGTATTCGAGTACATAGCTTCCGCAGGGGCCGCAGCAGACCTGTAAGAGCAGCGTCGGTCTGCGCCCGTCAAGCTCGGCAAGGACTGCGTCGGTCCCTCTCTGATAGTTTTCCCTCAAGGCGCTCCCTCCCTTTTTCTCCGGAATTGTTACAAAAAGAGTTCTCTTTTGTTGTTGACTTGCGGTGTGCTATTATAATACTATATCATGGTAAATGCAAATGAAAACTCACCCGAACACTACGGAGGCTCCAACATGAAAATCAGAAAGCTGCTCTCGCTCATCCTCGCACTGTCGCTTGCCCTCTCGCTGCCGGCATACGCTGTTTCCTATGAAGATTTCACGGATGTCTCCGGTCACTGGGCCGCCGCCGATCTGCAAAAAGCGGTCGCTGACGGTCTGCTTACCGGCACAAGCGAGGACAAGCTCTCGCCGGACACGCCGATCACCACAGCGCAAATGCTCGCGATCCTCAATCGCGTTCTCTCGGCGACGCAGAAAGCGCAGACCGACACACCGGCAGACGCATGGTATGCGGAGGATGTCGCAAAGGCGGCTTATCTCGGTCTCATTCCCGCCGGCGTCACGGATTATGACGCGCCCCTCGCCCGGCAGGACGCGCTTGCAATGCTCGCGAAGGCCTTTGCCCTCACGCCTGCCAATCAGAGCGTCGCGCCGCTATCCGCTTTTTCAGACGCCGCGAAAGTCCGCTCCGAAAATGCGCCGGTACTTGCAAACCTCGTTTCGCGCGGCCTTGTCAAGGGCTTTGACGGCGCGCTCAACGCGAACGGTTCCGTGACGCGCGCCGAATTTGTAACGCTACTCTACCGCATCGCGGGCAGCTTTACGGACGCCGCTTCGCTGCGCTCCGGCATCGGGGCCGCCGTTTTGAAGGGCGACGCGAAACTCGCGGGAATTGAGGCCGACCGCCTCGTTCTCGACTGCGCCTCCTCCAATGTTTCGCTCAGCGGCTGCAGCATCTCGGAGCTGACGCTCCGCTCTGAGGACCTCAAAGCGCTCACCATCGACAGCTCCTGCCGCATTGGAACGCTGACGCTTGCCGTCGGCAGCGGCAGCAGCTTCACGCTCCCGACCGCTGCAAGCATCGGCACGCTGCGCGTTCTCTCCGGTCCCGCTGTTTCGGTCGGTGAAGCGTATCAAAACCTTGACCTCACCGGCTCGTCGCTCTTCGCTGCGGTTTCCGGCAAACACAGCGCCGTGGCCGTTTCCGGCAGCGGCAACACGGTCACGCTCGGAACGGACGCGGAGCTCTCCGCGCTCATCGTCTGCGGCAGCGGCAACACGGTCTCCGCGTCGAGCACTGACGGCAGCTCCGTTTCCGTCGGCAGCGTCAGCATCTGGGGCAGTAAAAACAACGTCACTGCCGTCACCACCGGCGGCAGCCACTGCCAGCTCTATCTCGCTGGCAGTGGCTGCACGCTGAGTGCCGCGCTCGCGTCCGGTTTCTCTTCGCTCACGGTGGACGGCAGCGGCAACACCTTTGTAATGCCGTTTGATGAAAAGCTTACCAACGGCCCCGTCGGCACGGTCTCTCTCGCCGGCAGTCAGAACACCGCCCACATCTGGAACGATGCCGCCGTCGGTGACTGCACGGTCTCCGGCAGAGCCGGTTGGCTGTCTCTTGCAACTAGGGGAGCGGGCAGGATCACCGTGCCCGGCAGCTACAACACCGTCGCCGTGACGCGTGACGGCGAGATCGCCTCCGTGACGCTCTCCGGCGCCGGGAACCTCTATAACGAATACGTGGACAACCACACGAAAGACATTTCCGTAAGCGGCGCGGGCAACACTCTGAAGCTCGACGGTACAGCCGACACGGTCACGGTGGACGGCGAGGACGCCACACTCACCGGCAGCGGCAGCATCAAGAAGCTCACGCTCAACGCGCTCGGCTATAAGACCTCCGTCAAGGCCGAAACGACGGATGACAGCGGTGCCAAGAAAGCACAGGCTGAAAAAGAGGCCGCGGCCGCCGCAGAGCTAGCAAAGCAGCAGGATGAAGCGCGCGTGCTCGCCCTCGTCACCACCGGCTACAAAGGAAACTACACACTCGCTTGGGCACAGAACCACGACTATACGCCCATGGAGAAAAAGACCTGGGTGCAGGCCAAAGGCTATTCCAGCACAACAGGCTATCTCATCTGGGTCAATCTTTCGATGCAGCGGGTCAACATCTTCCGTGGCAGCCGGGGCAATTGGGACCTCTGTTACAGCTGCATCGTCGGCACTGGCGCCCCCGGCACCGCAACGCCGGTCGGCGTGTACACGACTACATACAAGAGCGCAGCCGGCTGGACCACCAGCACTTACACCGTGAAACCGGTCATCGGCTTCAAAGCCGGCAGCGGCTACGCTTTCCATTCGCGGCTCTTCTACCCCGGCACAACGAGGCTCAAGGATGCTTCGATCGGATACCCCATCAGCCACGGCTGCGTACGAATGTACGATGAGGACGTGAGCTACATATACAACAACGTTCCCATCGGTACCACCGTTGTCGTTTACTGATACTGAATACATAAAAAAGCGCCGCCCACCCAGCGGCACTCGAAAAACCGGAGGCAGCTTCATGCTCGGAAAACGAACAGGAAAAGACGATTACTATCTCGGCATTGCGGACAGCGTACTTGCCCGCTCGACCTGCCTGCGCAGGAAATATGGCGCGATCATCGTCCGCGCGGACGAGATCCTCTCGACCGGCTATAACGGTGCGCCGCGCGGCCGCGCAAACTGCTGCGATCTCGGCTACTGCACGCGAGAGCACCTGAACATTCCCGCAGGCGAACGCTACGAACTGTGCCGCAGTGTCCACGCGGAACAAAACGCGATCATCTCATGCGCGCGGCGGGATATGCTCGGCGCGACACTCTATCTTGTCGGTCGGGACGCAAAAACGAACGAGCTCATCGACGCGGCCCCCTGCTCTCTCTGCCGCCGCTTCATTCTCAACGCCGGCATTGCGCAGGTCGTTTCCCGCACCAAGGAAGGCAGCATCTCTATCGTCGATGCTTCGGACTGGATCTCGTCCGACGACTCCCTCCCCAAAATGGAGGAGTCCTGAACCGTATCTGTGGACATCAAAAATGCCCCGTTCGCTGGACGGGGCATTTTCGCGCGTCAAATCAGATACTTTTTTACAAAGGGGATCTTGTCGAGCACCCACCACGAGCAGAAGCCAAGAGCAAAGACGACTACGGTTTCCAACGGAATCTCCGCAATCGGCGCAAAGAGCGTCACGTCAAAGCCGAGGTGGTTGAAGATCAGCACGAAGAAGTAGTGTACAAGGTAGATGCAGAAACCAGCGTTGACGAGCTTTGCCAGCCGGGGCGAGCTCGTTTCCCCGTCGTGCCGGGCGCGCACAAGCCCAAAGAGACCTGCGGACATTGCCGCCGGACCGGGCGTCATGCCGTCCATAAAGCCCGCGTTGACTGCCCCACCGCGCAGCGAAGACCAGACCGTCATGCCGAAGGTGAAAGCAAAGCCGCCGAGAAATAGCGCAAGGTAGAGTCCTTTCCGCTCCGCCTTCACCGGGCGGGAATACATCGCATAGCCCAAAAGCGCATAGCCCAGGGCGGACCATGTCATGTTCATTGTATATCGCAGCAGATTCCCGGCAGTCTGCGAAAACGGTCCCTGCAAAACCGGCATCAGAATACCGGTCACAAGCCAGATCCCTAGTGCATAGTCGATCTCGCGGTCCGTCGCGTGCGCCGTAAAAATACGCAGGACCGGCAGACAGGCATAGATCAGCAGCAAGATCTGCAAATAATAGAGATGGATCTGGCTGCGGAAAAGAAACGTATCGCGGAGCGTTCTCCAAAACCAGCCCGGCTCGGGCGCTGTGCCGGTGACGGCTCTGCCGGCCACGTCGAACAGCAGATACATCCAGCCCCAGAACCAGAGAATGCGGAGCATCTTCCAAAAATACTTTTTCCAGATGGTCTCAACATCGAGGACCTTTTTCGGCGAGAGCATCAGCGCGCCGGTACACATCAGAAAAGTCGGCACCGCGAAACGCGCGAGACTGTCCCAGAGTGTGCAGGCAAGCCAGCCGCCCGAACGCACATCCAGCGCGGCGACCCCACGGCCCGAAATATGTATCACGATGACGGCAAAGCATGCCCAGAGCTTGAGCGTATCGAGTGCGGCTTCCCGTCCTCTTTTGGGTTTCACAGCTTCGTTCAATCAGATTCCCCTTTTCACACGCTCCTCTGCGGAGCGCTTTTTTCATTTTAAGGAAAGCGTTCCCTTTTGTCAAGGCAAACGCCCGCCGCGTGCAGCTTTTTTGGGGCATCATTCCCGGTCGTTCGCCACTCTCTATGCCCGGATACAGACCGCAATACTGCGGCTCAGATCCAAAAAAGCACCCCGCCGGTGGTTGATATGCTCCCCTTAAAGTAGACAGTGGAAAAAACAAAACCACTGAAACAGAGAGGGGAGTATTATTGTGTCGCGAAAGCCGAAGATTCCGCCGGAGGAGAAAATAGCTGCAGTGGAAGCATATCTCCACGGTGAACTGGGTACAACTGAAGCTGTGCAAAAATATAAAATTAGCACGGCAACATGGCGTACTTGGAGGATGTTATACACAACTCGCGGAC
>JBMNPV010000023.1:0-28517 GCA_050943775.1 Oscillospiraceae bacterium | reverse complement strand
TGCAAGCTGCTTGCGGTTACGGGAAAAAGCGGTCGTAACGTCTGAGCGGACGACCAGAATGATCTTGTTTTCTTTATCGAGCCAGACATAATCAAGCTGTTTGCAGAGGAGTTGGCCGTTTTCTATGTGCCGGTAAGAAGCCGCACATCGATCTTTATGCAAAAGCTCGGCAAGAATGTTGTCTAGTGAAACGGCTGAATCGAACTGCTCCCGTTCATCTTCGTTGACAAAGTTTCTGCGGACATAGTCGCAGCATTCGTTGTAGCTTGTCCGCTGCCGAAGGTCCGGGAAGAGAATGTCCGGCGATTTAACAACGAATTCAAACTGGTTCGTTTCAGCGAAGATCAGGCCAATATAGTCAAAGGTCTCCTCAGAAATCAGGTTCATGATCGTTTCATTGAGCTTTCGCCTTGTGATGTCATAGGCGTAGGAAAACAGCTCAAGGTCACCGGTATCGGGCCCCATATAGGCGTGGACGGTCAAGTATACCCAGATAGGTTCCTGCCCATCGAGGACCCGGCGGTACTGAAGGGAGGTGTGATTTTCTCCCTGCTGATAGCGGCGGATGAGGTTTGTACGATTAAGCTTCTCCGCAATTTCGCGCCGCTCCGACTCCAGGGCATTTTGAGCATTTCCTCGTAGACTTCGTCATAGCTGGCGCCGGGATTACAGATAAAAATGTTCTTCTGTGTGTTGATGTCATATTCAAGAACCGTGTTCTTTGTTAAATTATAGTGTCCTTTGGAAATCAGACTCTCCTCGCTGTTGCGGCGCAGATAGTCCATTTCCCGGCTATATCGTTGCTCCAGCTTCTTTTGGGCGGTAATGTTCTGCCCGATGCCATAGGCCAGAACCGGTTTTCCGTCTTCGTCGAATACCACGCTATAGGTTTCGCGCGCACAGAAAGGCTCCATGCCGGTGCGCTGTTTGTACCAGAAATCGCAGGATATGTCATGGCCGGCATCGATCTCGCGGAACATAGCAAGATATTTCTCCCGGTCATGCTCATCAATGAAATCCAGCGTGCTCACAGGCACATTTTCAAACACGCGCGGCCAGTCAAACTTTTTACGCAACGCAAGTGTCGCCGCATTGTCTCCCATGACAACGCGGCGTTTCGGAATATCATAGGTCCACGTGGCTGTCTGCGTAGCGTCAAGCATGCGTCTATAGCAGCGCTGGCTCTCCCGAAGCGTGATCTCCGTTTTTTTCATCTCGTCAATGTCCGTAAAAACGAACCAGACAAGCTCCTTATTTCCGGCATTCCTGCGGATATCTGCCCGTACGCTGTACCAGCAATAGTCTCCGGTTCGGGCGCTGCAAAAACGGTACTGTCTGGTCATCGGGCCGCGCTCCGACAGCAGCGCGTGAAAATCCGCTTTACAGCGTTCCCGATCCCCCGGATGCAGACAGGAAAGGAAGTTTTCCGGTCTCACTTCATCGGTTTCACTTTGCAGCGCGATCTGTTCAAAAAAATATCGGTTGAGCGTCATCGTTTCCGCAGGCTCGGCTCCAACAAGAGACAGCACGCCAAGTGCTGCAGGAAGCTCATTGAGGGCGAACTCCGCCTCTCCGCTGCGGTCAGAGTCGGGGCTGCTCCGCCGCCCTTCGCCGCACAGCGCAGTTTCCTGCCTGTGCGGCGCGGCGGCAAGCGGTCTGTCTGTGGACGGCACAGAGAGCGTTTCCGAATTCTGCCGTTTTTCCGGCGAAAGCATGCATAGATGAGCTTTCATGCTGCATCTCCTTTTCAGGCAAACTCCCGCATTCGGCTAAAAGTAATGAACGGCATCTGCGCGCTGCCCAAAGGCGGGATATTGGTGTAATTTTATACCGGCAAAAGAAGAAATGCGTTGCCGAGTGATAGGTCAAAACCATTAAGCGCAGAAAATCGATGTCGGATATGTAGGATATTCAAGAGCAATAAGAGGTCCATCATATTACATTATTGGAACATGAAATGTCAGCGCGAGCGACACTTTTGCGCATACCAAAACAATACGCTTGACAGCGATTTCATTTTTGCACATTTCCCGGCAACATCAATAGAAAAATGCGGTTTTTAAGAGCAATTCTTGTTGGATTATATCATAAGGTTCCGCCTGCGGCAAGCTATACCATTCGGAATATTCACTAAAATTGGACCTGCTTTTTTTCACTTTTGACCAAAAAGACGCTCGCTTTTGTTTGCATCGAAAAGCACAAAGCGCCGCACACCCAAATGGATGCGCGGCGCTCAAAATGCGTATTACTTACGCGGGTTCCGGATGGCTGCCTGTGCGGCGGCAAGTCTTGCGATGGGGACGCGGTAGGGCGAGCAGGAAACGTAGTCCAGGCCTGCCTGATGGAAAAATTCAACGGAGGCCGGGTCACCGCCGTGTTCGCCGCAGATGCCCATTTTGATGTCCGGACGGGTCTTGCGTCCGAGACCGACCGCGTACTCGACAAGGCGGCCGGTGCCGAGGATGTCGAAACGCTCGAAGGGGTCGGACTCGTAAATCTTCTTGTCTAGATAGGTCGGGAGGAACTTTCCCGCGTCGTCACGGGAAAGACCATAGCTCATCTGCGTGAGGTCGTTCGTGCCAAAGGAGAAGAACTCGGCTTCCTCCGCGATGCGGTCTGCCGAAACAGCCGCGCGCGGCAGCTCGATCATAGTGCCGACCTTGTATTTGAGTTTCACTCCGCTGTCGCTGATGATTCCGTCAGCCACATTCGTGATCAGCTTTTTGAGGTAGCGGATCTCGCCGCCGGAGCTTACAAGCGGGACCATGATCTCGGGCACGACATCCTGCCCCGTGGCCTTGACGACATTGATCGCGGCTTCGATGATTGCCTGCGTCTGCATCTCGCCGATCTCGGGGTACATGATTGGCAGGCGGCATCCGCGCATACCCATCATGGGGTTGACCTCGTGCAGACGCTGCACGGTGGCCTTGAGCTCGTCGGCGGGCAGACCCATATCCTCTGCAAGCGCTTCGATGTCGGCGTCCGCAGTCGGAAGGAACTCATGGAGCGGCGGGTCAAGCAGGCGAATGGTGACAGGTCTGCCGAGCATCTCGCGGAAGAGGGCTTCAAAGTCGCCACGCTGCATCGGCAGCAGCTTTGCAAGTGCCTTTTTGCGCTGCGGCGTTGTGGTCGCAACGATCATCTCGCGCACCGCGGAGATGCGGTCCGGCAGGAAGAACATGTGCTCGGTGCGGCAAAGGCCAATGCCCTCCGCACCGAAGCGGACGGCTGTTGCGGCGTCCTTCGGCGTATCCGCGTTGGCGCGGACATGAAGCGCGCGGGTCTCATCGGCCCACTGCATGATCGTTGCAAATTCGCCCGAGACCTCGGCCTCAACGCAGGGGATGCTGCCGAGATAGACATTGCCGGTCACGCCGTCGATGGACATGATGTCGCCTTCCTTGACGCGGTAGCTGCCGATTTTCATTTCACGGTTTTTCTCGTCGATATACAGGGCGCTGCACCCGGCAACGCAGCAGGTACCCATACCACGCGCGACAACGGCGGCGTGGGAGGTGCGGCCGCCGTGAGCGGTCAGGATGCCCTGCGATACTTTCATGCCGGTGATGTCCTCCGGTGAAGTCTCATTGCGGACGAGCAGGACCGGGCCGTCCGCCGCGTGTATCTCGGCATCGGTAGCCGTGAAGTACACCGCACCGCAGGCTGCGCCGGGACTTGCCGGAAGGCCGGATGCCACGGGGGTCGCCTTTGCGAGCGCCTTCTCGTCAAAGCGCGGGTGGAGCAACGCGTCAAGCTGGCGCGGCTCGATCTTCAAAAGGGCCTCCTGCTTTGTGCACAGGCCCTCGCTGACGAGGTTTACAGCAATTTTCATTGCCGCCTGCGCGGTGCGCTTTCCGTTGCGGGTCTGGAGCATATAAAGCTTGCCGCGTTCGATGGTGAACTCCATGTCCTGCATATCCTTGTAGTGCTTTTCAAGCGTGTCGGCAATCTGGGTAAACTGCGTATAGACTTCGGGCATAACGTCGGCCAGCTCGTCGATGCTCTGCGGCGTGCGGATGCCGGCAACGACGTCCTCGCCCTGCGCATTCATCAAAAATTCGCCGTAAAGCCGCTTTTCCCCGGTGGCGGGGTCGCGTGTGAACGCAACGCCGGTGCCGGAGTCGTTGCCCATGTTGCCAAAGACCATGGACTGCACGTTAACGGCGGTGCCCCAAGTGTAGGGGATATCATTCATGCGGCGGTAAACGTTTGCGCGGGGATTGTCCCAGGAGCGGAAAACGGCCTTGATGGATTCCATCATCTGTTCGGTCGGGTCGGACGGGAAATCAACGCCCATGCGCTGTTTATAATAATCTTTAAAGGTGCCGACCAGCTCTTTGAGGTCGTCGGCGGAGAGCTCGCTGTCGAGCTGAACGCCGCGGTCTGCCTTCATAACGGAGATATATTCCTCAAACTTATCGCGCGGCAGTTCCATGACGACGTCTGAGAACATCTGAATGAAACGGCGGTAGGCGTCGTAGACGAAGCGGGGGTTGTTCGTGAGCGCCACAAGGCTCTCCGCGACCTCGTCGTTCAGGCCGAGATTCAAAATCGTATCCATCATGCCCGGCATGGAGGCGCGGGCACCGGAGCGGACAGAAACAAGCAGCGGGTTTTTCTTGTCGCCAAACTTTTTGCCGGTCAGCTTTTCGAGCTTGCGCAGATAGGTCATGATCTCCTGCTCAATATCCGGCGCGAGCTGACGGCCGTCCTCATAGTAGCGCGTGCAGGCTTCCGTTGTGATCGTGAAGCCCGGCGGCACTGGCATACCGAGATTGGTCATCTCCGCAAGGTTCGCACCCTTGCCGCCGAGAAGCTCTCGCATGGAGCCGTTGCCCTCCGAGAAGAGATAGATATATTTTTTCTGCATGTGTCGGTCCTCCCTTTTTTGACTCATTTTTTGAATACGCAGTCTGTTTCGTGATATGCAAGACGGCGGCGACAGGAATTCCGCTTGCCGTTTTTTACGGTTTTTTGGGGCCGGCTGCCATCTTCGGCCGCTGCCCGCCCCGGCACATATTATAACATACCATACGTTTGTAATCAACCATACGAGTGCAAACTTGTGTTTATTTTTCCCTCGTTAGGCCAATTTAACAGCTTGCGCTCTGCATTTCGTTTGAAAGGAAAATCGCTCGACATCTTGTCATGTACAAATTACCACAATCGAGCGTTTTTGGCAACCGTTATATTGTCTATTATTACAATTTTCCTCTCACCTTTGTATAGCAATTGTCTGTTCTTTTTATTGGCCTTATTCGGTTTCACAGCTTTTCATTTCGCTGCGGCGAAAGGCGGTGAATCTTCCGTACATACGCCAGATAAAAAAACGGAGCAGTTTTCAAGTCTGGCAAGGGCTTTTCTCTCCTGTCTCCTTTCCGTTATTTGAACATCGGCAAAATTGCTTTTCCATAAAAAAGTCGCTTTTCAAAGTTTTCTGTGATATATTGGACAGACTAAAGAAAATCGAAAAGGAGGTGTTGCCCTATGACCAATAACAGCAGACCCAATCGATTGATAAACGAGAAATCGCCGTATCTCCTCCAGCACGCGTATAACCCCGTTGACTGGTTCCCGTGGAGCAGCGAAGCTTTTGAAAAAGCCAAAGCGGAGGACAAGCCCGTCTTTCTTTCTATTGGATACAGCACCTGCCACTGGTGTCATGTGATGGCCCATGAGAGCTTTGAGGACAAGGAGATCGCTGATCTTCTCAATCGCTACTTTGTTGCGATCAAAGTGGACAAGGAGGAGCGTCCGGACATCGACAGTGTGTATATGTCCGTCTGTCAGGCGCTCACCGGGAACGGCGGCTGGCCCACCAGCATATTCATGACGCCTGATCAGAAGCCGTTTTTTGCCGGTACCTACTTCCCCAAAACCGCACGCTACGGCTCTGTGGGCCTTACAGAGCTGCTGCTGGCTGTCCACGACAAATGGGAAAACGACAGACCCTCGCTCCTGCGTTCAGCCGAGGAGATAACAGCCGCGTTACAGCAAAGTCCAAGCGCCGACGCATCGGAAACCGAGGGGCTGATCGAAACGGCCCTGTCGTTTTATAAGCAGATTTTTGATGAAAAATTCGGCGGCTTCGGCAGCGCGCCAAAGTTTCCCGCGCCACACAACCTGCTTTTCCTGATGCAGCAGTATGAAAAGCACGGGGACAGCGTTGCGCTGCAGATGGCGGAGACCACCCTGCGCCAGATGTTCCGCGGCGGAATGTTCGACCACATCGGCTACGGATTTTGCCGCTATTCAACAGACTCCTATTTTCTGGTGCCGCACTTTGAAAAAATGCTCTATGACAACGCGCTGCTGATCATGGCTTACTGCAAGGCATATGAGCTGACGCAAAATGACTTTTACCGCTCGGTCGCCGAAAAGACCGCCGCCTATATTCTCCGGGAAATGACCGCGCCCTCCGGCGGATTTTTCAGCGCGCAGGATGCCGACAGCGACGGTGAGGAGGGCAAATACTATGTGTTTACCCCGAAGGAAATCACCGCGCTTCTCGGTGACGAGACAGGCTCTGCTTTTAACGCCTGCTTTGATATAACGCCGCACGGAAATTTTGAGGGAAAGAACATTCCCAATCTATTGAAAAGCGAGGAAAGTCCTGCGCGCTTCGATGCATTTCTCCCCGCCCTGCTCGACTACCGCCGAAAGCGCGCCCGGCTCCACACCGATGACAAGATCCTCACTTTCTGGAACGCGCTGATGATCGCGGCGCTGTGCAGCCTTTACAGGATCAGCCGCAACACGGTCTATTTCGATGCGGCAAAAAGGGCGCAGGATTTCATTGAAAGCAATCTATGTGACGGTGACACGCTTTTCGTGAGCTTTCGGGAGGGCAAGCGCAGCGGCACTGGTTTTCTGGACGACTACGCGGCCTATGCCTACGCCTTGCTCGCGCTTTACGACGCGACACTCGACGAAGCGTATCTTGCGCGTGCGCAGAAAATAACCGACAAGGCGGTCTCCGACTTTTTCGATGTCCGCGACGGTGGTTTTTATATTTACGGCAGTGCGAACGAAACGCTCGTTCTGCGCCCCAAGGAAAGCTACGATGGCGCTGTTCCCAGCGGCAATTCTCTGATGGCCGCCGTTTTGGTGCGCCTGCAGGCGCTGGCGCCGGACACGAAGCTGGATACGGTGCTGGAAAAGCAGCTTGCCTTTATGGCCCGCGAGGCGGAGCGACATCCGGCGGGATTTGCCGGTTTTCTCACGGCACTGTCCGACTTCCGCGACCCGCCGGTGCAGATCACCGCAGTCGGAGAAAAAAGCGAGCTTTCGGAGCTTCCCTTTCTCGCTCCCATCGGCGCTCTTTTGCGCGCACAGCGGAATGACAGCGCGGAGTATCCGCGCCTCAACGGCCAGACGACCTACTATATCTGCCGCGGGCGCAGCTGCCTTCCGCCCGTGAACGCGCTGACGGAGGAGATCCTCCGCCCCAAAGCCAATTGATTTTTGGAATACAAGCAAATCCGCATTTGTGGCGTTGAAGACGCAGAACGTGGATATAGGAAAGCCCCCGCAAGAGAGCTTGATTGCTTTCCTACGGGGGCCTTTCGTTTTTCCTTCGACTTTTAGAACTACGTTAAGCTCATATTAGTCTGATTAAGCCTCTAAAATCAGCCCAGCGCCTTGATCGACGTCAGTTACACTAACGGACACTTCAACAGTATACTTTTTCCCGTCAGCCAGAGTGATCAACACATAGACAGTGTTGTCGCCAAGATATCTCCATTGTTCTTCTACTTTTTCCGCAATCCTGATGGCACTGATACGGTAGACACCATGTGTATCTGTTATATTAAAATAGGTTACATCTCCGATTTTGCCAGTATAAGCTACATCACTGTACACTTCAACGCTTGTTACCGTGCCGATATCACTTTTGATGTCGAAGGGTACTAGCGCATATCTCCAGTCTGCTGGAGTTGCAGTTGCCTCTCCATCCTCATTTGTATGGGTGAACTCTTTGCCACCATAGCCCAGACCGTATTGATACAGAGCTTCGAAGTAATTAACAGCTTCAAAGGTGAAGCTTACTATGCCAGCGCCTTTCGTTGCTCCGGTATACTGGTAAACATCGCTGTTTTGACCAAAGGCAAGCTTGTCTTCCGGTACAGGTTGTGCTAACGTCACACCGCTAAGGTCGATGGTATAAGTATTTGCGGTATATGCAGTTCCATTGCCGTCCCAATCGACTTCGATTGTAATTGTGTCTTCACCTGCTTCAACGCCCCAGACTACCAGCAGGGCATCGTCGCCGTTAAGCGTTTCAAACTGGCTGCCTGTGTAGTTGTTCTCAACTGCGTCTCCGTCTTGTTTTCCCGTGATGGTTACTGTTGCGTTTCCAACAGCAACACCTTTCGGCGCCACTATTGCGAATGGCAGGAACCAGTTTTCACCTGTGAAGGCGCTTCCGATTGTTTCTTGAGCAACGTAATCCAAGTAACCGGTTACTGTTAAACCGGCCCATTCGGAGTGGTCATAGTTATTTGCCCACTTGAGAGCATCGCTACTGGGTAATTTAACTTTTTCAATCCGTGCTAAAGATGCATTTTCTGCTGCTAAGCTTATTTCACTGAGATCTAGCGTATAAACCATAGGAGCATAGTTTTCACCATAGTCAACTGTAATCTCAATGTCTTCGCCGTCTTCAACACCCCATACAACTACATCATTTGTGCTTTCAAAGTTATAAGTTGTGCTGGAAACGTCTCCTTCTGTCTTACCTTTTATTGTAACCGTCGCACCTTCATTAGGAAGACCCGCTATTTTGAATACCATGAAATAATGATCATAAGACTGGAAACCAAGGCCTGTCGGATCTGCTGCATGATATTTCAGAGTTCCGGTTACTTTCAGGTCATCCCCTAAACAAAGATTAACATTCCCGTAGTTGTCGTTTGAATACGTTCCTTCACCGTCAAGGGTAAACGTTGCTGTGGAAGGGTTTTTAACTGTAACTTCGCATGTTGCTTCTATATTATTATTCGATTTAGCCGTAATTGTTGCTGTTCCAACACTTACAGCGGTTACCTGACCGTTTGAATCAACGGTTGCTACGTCTGCATCACTTGTTGACCAGGTAACAGTTTTGTTTGTAGCATTGTTGGGTAATACTGTTGCTACTAACGTTTTAGATGTTCCAACTGCCAGTGTTATTTCCGCTTCGTCAATATTAATACCAGTTACAGCCACACTAGACGAGCCGCCGCCGCTGCTGCCGGTATTGCCGGTGTTGCCGCTTTCAACGGGCTTGCCATCACTGCTCTTGGGCGGTTCTTTTACGGAACTATCCACAGCGACCTCTACGGGCTTGTTGCCGTCGATGACAACGTTGTCAGCCTTGACATCCGCTTTTTTGATGGTGCCCTGGTTATTTACCTTTACTTCCGCGTTTGCGGTTAAGCTGCCGACCTCGCCCTTAACGGAGATCTCCGCTTTGGTTGCCGTCTCTGCAACATTGACGGCTGCTACCTTTGAGGCAGTGTCAACCGCCAGGGAGGCACCTGCGCCGGTCACGTTGATATTGGTAATATTCGCATCCACAGCGGAAACGGGAACATCCGCCGCAACGGTGACGTCCTTAAAAGTACCTGTAAGGATAACATCATCCTTACCGTCGTCTACATAAACAGCTTCGACAACTGCGTTGCTATCGGTAACAACGCGGATAGCGCCGCCGTCTGTTTTCTGGATCGTAACGTTCGTGATCTGGCTGTTGCCGGTAATATGGATAGAGTTTGCGCCGCCGCCGCGAACAATGAGCTTGCCGGCGACACTAACGTTATCCATATAAACGTCTCCGTCGCCAACACCTTCGGCAATGATAAGGTTACCGGAGACTTTCATATTCTTCAAGGTCACATTTGCCGTATTGACCACAACGTTGCCCGCAACATCGCCTGTGTATTCGCCGGGTTTGGAATAGAACCCTTTGGTTGCGTTGTCCAGCATTTTAACGACCGAAGCACGATTGATGTTATCTGTAGGCGCAAAGCGGTTGTCGCCAACACCGGCAATCAGGCCTGCGGAGGCCAGAGCATTGACATAGCCCTTTGCCCAAGGGGCAATGCTCGCGTCGTCTGCAAAGCTGGTATTGCCGGACTTTTCGGGAAGTCCGATGGCACGGCAGATAAGAATTGCTGTTTCCTGACGGGTAATCTTATCGTTCGGACGCACCAGGCCATCACTGCCTAGCATCAGCCCGGCGGCATTGGCACGCAAAATGGCGTCCGTGTACCAACTCTCGCCAAGGTCTGTAAAGGTGTTTACAGCCTTTGTGCGATAAGCCATCGTCCGGTCAAAGATGGTGGCCATCTCAGCTCTTGTTATAGAGTCGTCGGGACGGAAACTGCCATTATCGCCGGTAAGAATGCCGGCATCGCTCCATTTATCAATTTCGGCTTTAGCCCAATGGCCGTTCGTATCGGAATACTCCGCAGCCATTGCGGTCATGGGTAACAAGGATATGCACATTTAAAAGGCGCATCTCTCCCGGTTCAAATAGGCGCTGCTTGAGATAATAACCCACTCCATTTTCCTCATAGGTGGATATATCATAGCCAATATTATTGAGCATTGTAACTGTGCTGTATATTGTGCGGCGGTCCGGGGCGATGCCATAGTCCTGTTTCATTTTAGAAATAATTTCTCGCATCGGAAGAATGTGTTTTTCGTCCGAATACTCGGCCAATACTTTTAACAAGTAACAAGCAGATTGCATTTGCTTTTTCAGTGAGCATTTGTGCCTCCATTCAGCGCGTCACCTTGTTATAACATGGCCTCGCTACACATTATTTCTTAATGAACTCTGAATAGATTAGGAAATCTTTTATATAGCGGGATAAAAATCGGATTAGCGCTTATTAGACACCAAAACAGCAATGCTGCAACATTGGTCCTTTTTATTTCTTAGTGGATGCCAGCCCCACACATTTTACCATATCCATACTGTTGCCAATGACTAATCGTTCATCTTGAACTTATACGGCAGATCATTGTGTAATTATCAGCTGTTATTTTATTCTAGCATATAGGGCTGTGCAAATGTTTGCACATACGTTGAAATGTATAACATTTCGTCGATATTTACAAGATTTTTTATTTAAACTAAATAAAATTGCAAATTCGAACGATAAGTGTATACCTCCCAAAGCATAGCGTCTTTCCATCGGGGACTTTCTTTCATCTATAACACATCATACACATTTTTCTAAAATTCGACAAGCACAAAGTTAATGAATTGTCATTTGAATAAAATAAAGAAGCGGTCCGAAAAGCATTTTCGGACCGCTTCTTCTACGTTCTTCTCCAAGCCCCCGCATAGAGCGGCTGATGGATCAAACGATTAAAATTTTACTGTTTCCGGATCTTTGGTAAAGGAAGAAAACGTTGCTGTGGCATTCTTAAAATAATACACGATCGTGTTGCCGTCGTTTTCATCGTACATACTGCGAAGCTCCGGATAAGCATCCAGCATGGATTTGCGGGCTTCAAAACGATCGTCCTCAACAAGTTCACCGCATACCCTTAGCCATTCTCCGTCTTTGAAAGCACAGATTTCAGCCTTTGGATTCGCCATCAGCTGTTTAGAAACAGCCTTGACTTTACCGGTCTGAATGTACAGTTTCCCTTCAAAAATATGGGCTGTGCCAAAGGGTCGTACTCTGGGCTGGTCTCCTTCTACGGTTGCCAGATAGTATACTTCGGCATCTTTCAAAAACTTACATACTCTTTCCACTTTTCGTTGGCCTCCTTATGCAAAATTGAAATGATTCATTATATAAATAGCATATAACTTTTTTCAGTCAACATCAATACCATACCGCAAAAGAAACGCCGGAATTTCCGATAAACAAACGCGATTTCCGGGCTATTAGAACTCCGGCAATACGTTCAAAGGGCAGACGAAGCTTTCTCTGCCTGCGCTGCACATATCACGAAGCTGAAGTGCCGCAGCGCGTCGAAGCATAAACGCCCGGACAAACAGCCATACGCCGGTCCCAATTCGGGACCGGCGTATGGCTGTTTGTATTCCGGATCAAGTCTCCTTCAGAAGCTGATCTGTGGGCGTAACAGAAAAATAGTTTTCAACGTAGTGCTGCAATTCGGTCATATCGCGGTTTTTCGGCGCGTTGACAGGTGTGCAGTAATAGAGAAACGAGCGCTCCGGCATGATGACGTTTCGGACGACGATCTCCGGGTTTGTGATGCGCGCCGCCATCGTCTGGGTAATGGGTGCGATGCCGATGTTTTTGGTCATGGTGTTAATGAAGTTGAGATTGTTGCTTGAGGAAACGAGCACGCGCAGATGAATACCGAGCTTGGTACAGAGATAATCCATGATCTGCCGAATTGCGTTTTCCGGGACTCCGGTGATGATGCTCTCCCCGTCGAGGCTCTTCAGGTCGATTGGAATATCGCTTGTCGCCAGCGGATGCGTCTTGTGCATGGCTATGTACATAAAGCCTTCCTTGAGCGGCGTAGCCCGAATGAGCCGTTGGTCGACCGGCGTCACCAGAAACGCTGCGTCAAGTTCGTTTTTAACGAGCTTTTCGATGCAGGTGGCCTGCGACCACTCTTCAATCTCGAGGTTGAGCTTCGGGTGTTTGCGCTGATAGTCGAACATGAAATCCGAACTGACGCTGTTTGCGACACCGTAGGCAAAGGCTATGGTGTGCGCACTGTTTTTCTTCTTTTGGTAGTTTTCGAGCGCCTCCTGTCCAAGCAGATACTCGTCATAGATGCTCTTGAAATGCGGGTAGAGCACCCGGCAGATCTCCGTCGGCTGCACACCCGAATTTGAGCGTGTGAAAAGGGAAACGTTGAGTTCATTTTCCAGTACTTGAATCTGCCGGCTCAGGCCCTGCTGGGAAATGTAAAGTTTTGCACTTGCCTTCGAGATGTTCTGCTCCTGATAGAGGCATATGAACGAATTGATGACTTTAAGCTGCATTTTACTCCCCCCCATCCAATCACTATGGCAACTATACAATAAACTTGCGTGGAAGTACAGAAACAAGTTGTGCACATTGTACAACATTTTGTTGTGGAGCGCCCTGCTTTCACTGTTTTACAAACGGGTGATGCGGCTTCTATAATCAAACCATCGGAACGACCGTTGAGCCAGAAGCTCTCGGGCCGGTAAAATTATCAATTACCATAAGATTTGCAATTTCCAGATGTCAGTCTGCTTGACTGGAAATTCGACTCCGTCCCGAACGGCCGTAAAGTAAAGACGTTCTGTTGTTTCAGCGCCAACGAAATTAAAAACCAAAAGGAGAGGAGCACATTCATGAGTAAAATTGTGACAAAAGCATGCGTAATCGGCTCGGGCGTCATGGGAGCAAATATCGCTGCCCTGCTGGCGGGGGTCGGCATGCAGGTGACCTTGCTGGACATCGTCCCCTTCAAAGGGCTCGACGAGAAGGAGAAGGCGATGGGACTTACCGAAGAGAGCCCGGAGTTCCGCAACCGTTTCACACTGGCAGCACTGAAAAAGCTCAAGTCCGACAAACAGATGCCGCTTTTCAGCAAGAGCGCGCTCAAGAACATCACCATCGGTAACACGACCGACGATCTCGAACTGATTCGGGACGCGGACTGGGTGGTCGAAGTCGTCGTCGAGCGCCTCGACGTCAAAAAGAGCCTGCTCAAGCAAATCGAACCGTATGTCAAGCCCGAAGCGATCGTTTCCTCCAACACCTCCGGTGTTTCGATCACAAAGATCGTCGAGGATATGCCGGACGATTTCAAGACGCGCTTTATGGGCACGCACTTTTTCAACCCACCCCGCTGGATGGGCCTGTTTGAAATGATCCCGACCAAATGGACGTCTAAGGAAACCATCGAGACCATGGCGCATGTAGGAGGCGATCTGCTCGGTAAGACCTGCGTTTACGCGAAGGATACACCGAACTTCGTCGGCAACCGTATCGGCTGCTTCGGCGCAGCACAGATCATGAAGCTCACAGAAAAGTATGACTATGACTTCAATACCGTCGACTATCTGACCGGCAAAGTCATGGGCCATCCGAAATCCGCAACCTTCGGCACCGGCGATATGGTCGGTATGGACATCATCGCGAACGTTTCCAAAAACGTCATTGATTCCTCGAAAGACGCGAAGGAGATCGAAGACTACACGATGCCTGCCTACGTCACCGAACTCATGGAAAAGGGCTATCTCGGCGATAAGACCAAACAGGGCTTTTACCGCAAGGAAAAAGTCGACGGCAAACGCGTCAAATATCAGTGGAACTACAAGACGCACGACTATGAACTCGTCGAAGGAAAGCCAAAGCTCGACACCGTCGAGGCCGCGCTCCATTCCGACAACAAGTATGCCGCCATGGTTTACGGCAAGGAAAAGGAATGCAGGTTCTCATGGGACTGCACCAAGGGCATTCTGCTCTACAGCGCAAAGCTTGTCCCGGAGATCGCGGACGATTTCCGGGAGATCGACAAGGCCATTCGCACCGGCTACAACTGGGAACTCGGCCCCTTCCAGATCTGGGATAAGATCGGCGTTCGCAGATCGGTAGAGCGCATGCAGGCGGAGGGCGAAACCGTTGCGAAATGGGTCCTCGACATGCTCGCAAGCGGTCAGGAAACATTCTACACGCAGGAAGACGCCAAAAGTCCGTACATAAAGCTCGGCGAGATGAAGGTCATCTCCGAAAACGACGACGCGTCTCTCCGCGACCTCGGCGACGGCGTTCTTGATTTGGAGTTCCACTGCACCGGCAATGCCATCGGTGAAAAGGTCGGGGACATTGTGCTCGAAGGCATCGAGCGCATGGACAAAGAGGACTGGCGCGGCATGGTCATCGGCAACGAGGGCAAGATGTTCTCCGCCGGCGCGGACCTGCTGACGATCTACAGTCTCGGCGTCGATAAGGATTTCGACCAGCTTGAAACGCTGATCCGCCGCCTGCAAGGCGCCACGGAAGCGATCAAGTATTCCAAAAAGCCCATCGTTGCCGCACCTTTCGGCCAGACGCTGGGCGGCGGCTGCGAGGTTATGATGCACTGCGCGGCGGCGGTCCCCTTCGTTGAGACCTATTCGGGCCTTGTTGAAGTCGGCGTGGGACTCGTCCCGGCAGGCGGCGGCTGCACAGAACTCCTGCTGCGGCTGATGGACCGCTCCTTCGGCACCGAAAAGATCGACCGCTACGATGCGGCACTCGCGGTCTTCCAGTATGTCGCGCAGGCAAAGATGAACATGTCCGCCTTTGAGGCGATCGACAACGGCTATCTGAACAAGGGCACGTTTGTTGAAATGACCAAAGATAAACTTATCAGTTCCGCAAAGCGCGAGGTCCTTATGATGGCCGACAGATCTTACATGCCCCCCGTCAAGCGCAAAATTCAGGTCATGGGTGACTACAGCTACGGCATGATCCTTGCCCAGATCGAGTACGCCCGCGGCGCAGGTCTTATGTCTGAGCACGATGTTCTCATCAGCAAGAAGATCGGCCGTATCGTCACCGGCGGCGATCTCCCCTACGGCGTTGAAATCTCCGTCGATCAGATGCACGATCTCGAGTGCGAAGCCTTTCTGTCTCTCGCAGGAACGGAAAAGACACAGGATCGTATCATGCACATGCTAACAAACGGCAAGCCGCTTCGCAACTAAAGGAGGAATAAAAAATGAGCGAGATCAGGGAAGCAGTTATCGTTGCGTACGGACGCAGCGCCATCGGCAAAGCAAAGCGCGGTTCCCTCAAGGATACAAGGCCCGAGAGCTACGGCTCGCAGGTCCTCCGGGGCGTACTGGACAGATGCCCGAAGCTGGACCCCATCTTAATCGACGACATCATCCTCGGCTGCGCTTTTCAGGAGGCCGAACAGGGAAACAACGTCGCCCGTTATATCGCCCTCAAGGCCGGCATCCCCAAAGAGGTCCCGGCGCAGACAGTCAACCGTTTCTGCTCTTCCGGCCTTCAGGCGATCGCCATGGGCGCAAACGCCATCATGGCAGGTCAAGCCGACGTCATCCTCGCAGGCGGCGTCGAGTCTATGTCTATGATCCGCATGGGCGGCAACATTCCGACCTGCGACGTACCGCTCGGCGAGAGCTATCCGGAAGCCTATACCCAGATGGGTATTACGGCTGAAAACATTGCAAAAAAATATAATGTTACTCGCGAGGACCAGGATAAGTTCGGTCTTCTGAGCCACAACCGCGCAGAAGCCGCACAGAAAGCGGGCAAATTCAAAGACGAGATCATCCCGGTCGATGCGGTCAAGTTCCGCACGGAGAAGGATGGCAAAGTCATCAAATATACGGAGAAGTTTGATACCGACGAGGGCATCCGCTATGGCCTGACCATGGAGGATATGTCAAAACTCAAACCCGCGTTCATTCCGAAAGTCGGTACTGTCACTGCCGGCAACGCCTCGCAGATGAACGACGCCGCTGCTGCGGTCATCATCATGTCCCGGGAAAAGGCGGACGCGCTCGGCATCAAGCCCATCGCCGTTTTCCGGAGCTATGCGGTGGCGGGCTGTGAACCCGATTACATGGGTCTCGGTCCGATCTACGCCGTCCCGAAAGCGCTTAAAATCGCCGGACTTGACAAAAAGGACATCAACGTCTGGGAGCTCAACGAGGCTTTCGCCTCTCAGGCAGTCGCCTGTGTGCGCGGTCTCGGAATTGAGGATGCGATGGAAAACATCAATCCGCTCGGCGGCGGCATCGCCCTCGGGCATCCGCTCGGCTGCACCGGCGCTTTCCTCACATGCAAGCTGCTCGGGGAACTGCGCCGCCGCGGTGAAAAATACGGCGTTGTGAGCATGTGCATCGGCGGCGGCATGGGAGCCGCCGGCGTGTTTGAGATGTGCTGAATGGCAGCATCCCTGTTTTGACGAGCGGACCCGGGCATTGCTCGCCGGCCCTGTCCGGGCCCGGTTTCAAATACCCCCTTCCCCAATCCAGCAAAAGGTCCATTCCGGGTATCGTCGGAAATCTCTCGCCAACGATACCCGGAGACTCCTCAAGCGATGAGGAAGGCATAAATGTCACCGGCTATGACACTTATATTATTATACCTTCCTTATCGTCTTCAATCAAGTCTGAAACCGCGAGTATTTTGCCGATTTGGTACATTCGTTATTTTTGTTGCAAGGAGAATGTGGAAGATGGAAGACTGGAAAGATTATTACAAACAGCATCTGGTCACCGTAGCTGATGCCGCAAAGGCGATCTGCGACGGTGATGTTGTCTGGATGGGACAGGGCCCCGAGATCCCCTTTACCATGCTCGACGAGATGCACGCGCATCAGGAGGACTATCACAATGTCTTTCTGTTTTGGAACGTATCTACGATGCCTTTTGACATGCTCTTTGACCCCGCATCCAAAGAGCATTTCCGCATGACGAGCTTTTTCAATCTGCCTCTTGAGCGTATGTCGGGTGAAATGGGCATCATGGAATATCACAGCTGCGGCTACGATCACTTGGACGAAGGATTTTTCGAGTACGGCGGCAACACGGTGGCGCTGCATGTCTGCCCGCCCGATGAAGAGGGCTGGTGCAATGTCGGTCATTACGGCGTTTCGACCACTTCCCTCATCATCAACGATCCGCGCGTTAAGAAGCGTATCGGCTTCATCGACGCGACCGGCCAATACCCGATCCCCGGGGATCGGCGGGATGTGGCCGTACATATCAGCCAGTTTGACTACATTGTTGAGTGCAACACAGAGGTCATGGACATCCCTGCCGCACCCCCAACAGAGGTCGATAAGCAGATCGCCGCGCACATCATGCCGCATATCCACAGCGGCGACAAAATCGAGATCGGCTTTGGCGGACTCGGTGAGGAGGTCCTTGCAAATCTGCGCGCGGTCGGTCCTGTTGAAATTTATACGGAGGTCTGCTGCGACAACATGATCGACCTCGTCGAAGAGGGCGTCATTTCAAAAGTGACGGCTTCGAGTCCGGGCGCCTGCACAGGCCGTTTCTTCAAGTTTTTGTCCGTTGATCCCCGTGTCAGGCTGCTCCCGCGCGACCGTATGATCGATCTCTTTGAAATCGCAAAGCAGGACAACATCGTCGCCATCAATGCAACCTTTATGATCGATCTGCTCGGTCAGGCCTGTTCCGAAGCGCAGGGACTGACGCCTTACAGCGGCGTCGGTGGCTCCTTTGCCTATATTTACGGCGCAATGCGCTCCAAAGGCGGCCGCAGTTTCCTCTGCCTGCGTTCTACCTATGTTGACGGAAACGGCGAACGCCACAGCAATATCGTCCCGTGGCTCCCCGAAGGCAGCATCGTCACGACCCCCAAAAACTATCAGATGTATGTCGTCACGGAGCACGGACTCGCGGACATTTACCTAAAAACGATGCCAGACCGCATCCGGGCCATGATCAAGATCGCGCATCCGGATTATCGGGCTGAGCTTAAGGAGAAGATCTGCACGACATCGCTCATCAGCGAGGTCGATTTCAAAGGCGTTGATCTCTACGCCGACTGCAAAGACCGGGCTGCGGAAGCCTGAAACAAATTCTTTCAATTGGAGGAAACAAATGAGTTACGCAAAACTTCTTGACGCCAAGGTCTCCGGCGCGTCACCCGACGCTTGGAGAGCATCCGGCAAAAAAGCCGTAGGCTATGTCTGCTGCCACGTGCCGGTGGAGATCATCATGGCGGCGGACATCATGCCCGTCCGTCTGCGCGCGACCAGCTGCGTTGACAGTAGCGACGCGGAAGCCTGGATGTCCAGCTTTTGCTGCTCTTTCTCGCGCAGCATTCTGCAATATCTCATCAACGGCACATATCAGTTCGACGGCCTCATTCAGTCCGATGGCTGCATGATGGCGACCCGTATTCTAGACAACTGGGAACACGTCTCAAAGCTGCAGAACAAACCGCAGTTCTTCCATCAGGTCGGTGCGCCGCGTATCTGCAATGATGATACGATCGAATATTTCAAGACAGAAATGCAGGAAATGGCTGAAGCGGTCAGCAAGTTTTCCGGCCATCCGGTCACGGACGAAGGCATCAAAGCCGCCGTCGCAAAGACCAACAAGGTCCGCACGCTGGTCGCCCGTCTCAACGAACTGCGCGGTCAGGGAAAGGTTTCCGGAACCGAGGCGCTCACCGTCATGCTCGCGTCCTGCGACATGACTGCGGATGAATACATCGCCGCCATGAAAGAATACCTCGCAGACGTTGACAAGCGAGAGCCCATCCAAGCCCGCGCCCGTCTTATAATGATCGGCTCGGCACTTGACAACCCCGAATATGTCAAAGTGATCGAGGACAAAGGCGGGCTCGTCATTGCAGACGCATTGTGCTTTGGCACGCGTGCCTTCGGAGATCCGATCACGCTTGACGACAAGGATGTTATGGGTTCTCTCGCCCGCTATTATCTCGAGCGCAACACCTGTCCGCGCATGCTCGACAACCGTCCTGCCATGCATGAGGAGATCAAGGCTGCCTGCGAAAAGTACAAGGTGCAGGGCGTTATTTACGAAAAGATGCAAAACTGCGAGTGCTGGGGCGGCGAAGCCTTCTATCTGGAACCGCTGCTCAAGGATTCCGGCTTCCCAATGCTTCAAGTTGAGCGCGAGGAGCAGATGGCAAACGCCGGTCAGCTCGCCATCCGCGCAGAAGCTTTCATTGAAATGCTTGAGCAATAAGGGAGGATTATGAATAATGGCTGAAACAAAACGGAATTTTGACCCCTCGAAGCCGGTCAATCTCGTCGATCTCACCTGCGAGCAGGTCGACAGCATCTACCAGCACATGCTTTCCAAGAACATGCCGGAAATCATGTGGACGGTAGATATTCAGAAATTTAACTGGGAAGAAGTCCGCGATGCACACAAGAACGGCAAGAAGCTCGTCGGCTTCGGCGGTCCGGTCCCCGTGACCATTATCCGTGCGTTCGACTGCGTTCCCTTTTTCTTCGACACCATTCCGACCCGCATCGCTTCGATGGAAGACCTCTGCTCGCGCTACATAGACGAAACGGAAAAGTACGCGCCGACGAGCATGTGCGCCATCGACAAGGCGCAGCTCGGCGTTGCGATCAAGCATGAGTTTGGCGTTCCGGTGGACGCTTTTGTTCACGCGACTGTCCCCTGTGACTCTTCCCGTATCGCCTACCCGATCATGGAGCGTCTTTATGACTGCCCGACCTTCACCTTTGACTGTCCGTTCCGCCATGACGCCAAGGGCTATCAATACGTTGCCGACCAGATCCAGAAATTTGTCGGCTGGATGGAAGAATTCACAGGCCTCAAATGGGACGCGGAGCGCTACGAGAAGTTTAAAGACATCTGCGAAAAGTCAAACCGCGCTTATACCGCGCTAATCGCGCTTGCGGACCTGCGTAAGAAAAAGCCCTGCGTTCTCCCGGGCCGCATGCTTGTTCTCAACGAGATCATCGGGCCGCTCGCCGGTACCGAAGCCGTCGCCACGATGCTCGAAACCGAGCTTGAAATGGGCAATATGCTCCTTGAAATGGGCATGACAGCTACCCGCTGTCCGGAGGAAAAATACCGTGTCTGCCTCATGCAGAATATGCTCTGGTCCAACACCGGCATCATGGACTGGATGGAAAAGACCTACGGCGCCATCACCGTCATGGACGGCTTTGGTTATCAGGACGGTGTTATCATGGACGATCTCAACGACTGGGAAAAGATCAAGCGTCAGACCGCAGAGATGATGCTCCGGGCTCCGATGATCCACGGTGCGACCGGTCCGACCTCCTACTGGCTCGAAGTCATCGACAAGATGTACCAGGACTACGGCATCAACGTGTCCATCTTCATGGGCCATGTCGGCTGCAAGCACACCTGGGCCTCCGGTAAAATTGTCACCGACTACATTCAAGAGAAGTTCGGCATTCCGACCCTGTATGTCGACGTCGACGCGATCGACCCGCGCTACAAATCCAACGACGAACTGCGCGCGCAGATCGGTGAGTACATGGAATCCGTTGTCGGAGCTGAAAACCTCAGTAAGCAGTAATTCTGTTTTAGTAATGTATCTTAACCGTTGTCATTTGCACATGCCGGTGGTTTTTGTGTTTTTTCACATCGGTGCGAATGACTTGACCAACGGTTTCGATAGTCTCGTCTGCGGCATCTCTCACCGCAGGAGCACGCGGAATTCTTCTCGCCGCGTGTTTCATTGGGTGTGTCTGATCCATGCGCACCGAATGACGAGGACCCTCCTTTTGCTGCGGCGTGGTTTTGGGATTGATCACACCGCGCCATAAAAACTCCTTTAGGAAGGGCCGCCGACCGGAATGTATCCGATCTGCGGCCCTTTCCGATCCCCCGCATTTGTGCGACATCCTTTTCTTGCAATGCGCCGCCCTCCGGAGTAAAATAGAAGCGCAGAACAAATCGGGCTCTCCGACAGGAAAGGATGGAACCGCAATGGCAAAGCTGAACATTCTGAAGCTGAGATCCGCAAAATCGCAGGGAGAAACCTTCAAAAAAGAACATCCCGAACTCGTAGCCTTCGGCAAAGAGATTTGGGACAACGCCATTCAGAGCGGTACAAAATTTATGATCACGGTACAGCGATTGGACGGCAAGGTATATGATACCTCTTTTGAGCTTACAAAGTTCGACGCAGACTTTTTAAAAGGTCTTATAAAATGAGTGCTGCCGTCGGCATCGGATTCGGCGGTGGTACAGGGCGCAAAAAAAACGCGGACGTCAAATGACGTCCGCGTTTATTGCTAAGTTTCGGTTCACCGATTTATTCAGCAGTCATGAGCGCAACAAGTGCGTTCTTATACTGGAAAATCGAAACGACATACAGAAGTGCAAACAGGACTTCTGCGATCATCGCCGTCATCTGAACCGGGAATGCCGAATAGCTGTTCATAGCGCCATAGACATTAGCCGCAATTGCTACAACAAAAGCAAGGATCCCGAGGATGATGCCCCCCTTGATCTTGCCGATGCTGGGGACCTTGGCAGCGCCGAGGCCGAGAATAGAAGCAATAATTCCAAAGAGAGCAATGAGTAAAACAAGGATGTACTGATAGAGACGGGACATCAGTTCCTTCGTGGTCTTTACAGTTTCTTCGTCAACGACAGCTCTGCCGGCTGCGATCGGATCCATGCCGGAATCGATCTTTGCCTTGACTGCGGCGTTCTCTTCGAGCTTTGCCAGACCTGCGTCAACCTGAGCCTGACCGTCTTCAAACTGCTGAAGCTGAGCCTTGCCATCTGCCAGCTGCTTTTCAGCGGCTTCGAGCTTGGCCTTGCCTTCTGTGAGCTGCTTGGCTGCCGCGTCGAGCTTGGCCTTGCCGTTTTCGTACTCAGCGAGCTTGGCCTTGCCGTCTGCGAGCTGCTTGGCTGCTGCGTCGAGCTTTGCCTTGCCGGCTGCAAGAGCGGCTTCACTCGTGGCGATCGTCTTGGCTGCATCGTCAAGCTTTGCCTTTGCAGCGGTCAGAGCCGGCAGGTTTGCGGCGAGCTGCGCTTTACCGGCTTCATAAGCAGCTGTCTTTTCAGCGAGCTGAGCCTTGCCTGCTTCGTACTGCTTCATGCCTGCTTCGTACTGTGCAAGACCATCTTCGTACTGCTTAACAGCGGCCTTACCGGCTTCGTACTCTTCCATCGTCTTTCCGGCGGCAGCAAGGATCGTCTCAAGGGGCATACCCGCATCGAGGTACTGCTGTACCTGTGCAAGCTGGGCTTTACCAGCTTCGTAGGCAGCCTTGTTCGCATCGAGAGTAGCCTTTGCGTCTGCAAGCTGCTTCTCTGCGGCAGCGAGCTGAGCCTGAGCGTCCTCATACTGCTTGACCTGCGCTGCGCCGGCATCATACTGTGCCTTACCAGCATTGTACTGTGCCAGACCGGCTTCATATTCTTTCTTGCCGGCAGCGAGCTGAGCGACACCGGAATTGTAGGTTGCAAGACCGGAATTGTACTCTGCAAGGCCCTTCTGGTAGGCAGCCTTGCCTTCGTTGTAAGCCTGCGTCTTGGAGGCGAGCTGTGCCGCACCGGCATCATACTGAGCCTGGCCTGCTTCAAGGGCCTTCTTGCCGGCTTCATACTCCGCCATGCCCGCATCGTACGTCTTCTTACCTGCTTCGTAATCAGCGCGTTTGGATTCGAGCGTGTTTATGCCGTCTTCAAGAGTCTGGATGGATGCGAGTGTCTCTGCTTTTTCTGCTTCCTTTGCGGTTTTTGTGTCGTTGACGTCCTGAAGGCCCGTCACTCCCGCATAAACCGAAAACAGGCATGCAAGTACCAATAGGATACTGCAAGCCTTCAGCATTTTCTGCCCCTTCATTATTTACCTCCCAAATAAATATTTTTTGCGGGGAATGCTTGCTTCAATTCGTTAACCACATGCTAACAGCACATAGTATAGTATAGTCCTGCAACAATCGCAAGATATTGATTAAACATTTTTATGCAAGTGTCTATTTTTTGGACGTTTCTACAAATTTGAGTGGCAACTTTTTGCTTAATTTACAATCAGGATTTTGATATATTTCCGCGTACAGATGCAGGTTGATTTGTGCACAAATTCGGTATATAATTTCATCATTACTTGATAGGAGATACTATATGACTATTGATAACATTCGCTATGACGATCACGTGCAGAAGCTCTACATTCTCGACCAGACGCTTCTGCCGAATGAAGAAAAAGAGATCGAACTTGCAACCATAGAAGACATGTATGAAGCGATCAAAAAGCTCCGTGTCCGCGGCGCGCCGGCCATCGGCATCTGCGCCGCTTACTGCCTGTATATACTCTCCCTGCAGATCGACGCGCCGGATGGCGCCGCTTTCTGCGATGAACTCGAAAAGCAGGCGGCCTACCTCAACTCCTCCCGCCCGACGGCCGTCAATCTGAGCTGGGCGCTCAACCGCATGTGCAAAAAGGCCCGCCGTTATGTGGACAAGCCGGTTGACTTCATCCGCACGCAGCTCATCTTCGAGGCCCGCGCCATTCACGGCGGCGACATCGAGATGTGCCGCCGCATTGCCGAGCTGGGCCTGACCCTTGTCAAAGACGGCGACGGCATCCTCACGCACTGCAATGCCGGTCCGCTCGCCACTTCGCGCTATGGCACGGCGCTTGGTCCCATTCTTCTCGGTACCGAAAGGGGCATGAAGTTCCATGTCTATGCGGATGAAACGCGTCCGCTTTTGCAGGGCGCGCGTCTGACCACCTATGAGCTCTACAACGCAGGAGTCGACGTCACGCTCATCTGCGACAACATGGCGAACACCGTTATGAAAAACGGCTGGATACAGGCCGTATTCGTGGGCTGTGACCGCGTGGCCGCAAACGGCGACACCGCCAACAAGATCGGGACCTGCGGCGTCGCGGTCCTCGCAAAGCATTACGGCATCCCCTTCTACGTTCTCGGACCGACCTCGACGATCGACATGAATTGCCCGACCGGAGACGACATCAAGATCGAACAGCGCGAGCCGGACGAGATCAAGACCATGTTCTACGAAAAGCCGATGGCGCTGCCCGGCGTCAAGTGCTTCAACCCGGCCTTTGACATAACGGACCACGAGCTTATCACCGGCATCGTCACCCAGAAAGGCATCTGCCGTCCTCCTTATTCGGAGAGTCTGGCCGCCCTTTTCAAATAAACACAGATTGGAGTCTTACAAATGATCGTACCTTCTGCCTGCAATGAAGCGAACAAAGGCGACATCGCAAAAGTCGTCCTCATGCCCGGCGACCCGTTGCGCGCGAAATATGTCGCGGAACACTATTTGGAAAACCCGGTGTGTTTCAACACCGTCCGCAACATGCTCGGCTATACCGGCACCTACAAGGGCAAGAAGATCTCCGTCATGGGTCACGGCATGGGCATACCCTCCATCGCTCTTTACACCTATGAGCTATACAGCTTCTTTGACGTAGACAGCATCATCCGCATCGGCTCCGCCGGCGGCATCGGCGAAGACGTCAAGCTCCGTGACATCGTTATCGCGATGGGCGCGTCAACGAACTCGAATTTCGCCGCGCAGTATGGATTTCCCGGCTACCTCTGCCCCGTTGCGGATTACGGCCTGCTGCGGGATGCGGTGGACGAAGCAAACCGCATCGGCGCACACCCCTTCGTCGGTCAGGTCATGACTGCCGACCAGTTCTACAACGCAAATCCGAAAGCCGGTGAGAAATACCGCGAATTCGGCATTGCCGCGGTGGAGATGGAGACGGCAGGCCTCTACTACACGGCGCTCCAGTGCCACAAGAAGGCGCTGAGCATTCTCACCATCTCCGACCACATCTTCACGGGCGAGGGCCTCTCGGCGGAGGACCGCCAGAACAGCTTCACCGAGATGATGGAGATCGCACTCGAAACCGCTTGGAAATCTCTCGACTAAACGAGCTTCTTCCCTGCCTCCCCGGCGGGGAATTTTTTTATGGCCGCCAGTACGCTGGAGCTTCTCAGCCTAAGGGCCGTTTTCCCGGCGCTCTGACAGGGCAAAGGCACGGAATCGGCAAAAGCGGGCGTTACGCTCGTGTTTCTGTTGGTATGCACTGCTCTTTCTTTGTGCGCTTTGATGGTTTTTCGTCTGTTTCTCTAAGCTTTTGCTATTTAAATACCCAAAGTTCAAAAAACAGCAAATTCTTATTTGACATATGCGCTTTAAATCGCTACAATAGGCATTGTCAAAGGCAGTGACCGGGAACAAGTAAGCCCGCATCCATCCATCAGAGAGCCGCCGGCCGGTGAAAGGCGGTTGGAGGAAGCGATGCTGAATACATCCCGTGAGCCGTGCGCTGAAAGCAGTTTCTCTGCGAGTAGACCGCACCGGGAACGCCCGTTACAGCGCAGGGGTATCGCGCAAGCCGTACCCGACGAGGCCGCTCTTGTGAGAGAGCGGTAAACCGAGGTGGTACCGCGGAAACGATTTTCCGCCCTCTGGAATCTATTTTTCGGAGGGTGGCTTTTTTATACCCTCCAGAGAGAAAGGGTCTGATTTTATGGCAATCAAAATCATCATGCTCGTCGTTTTTTTCGCAATTATGGTCTCCGTCGGTCTCTACTGCCGGAAACACGCAACCGACGTCAATGGCTTTGTGCTCGGAGGGCGCAATGTCGGTCCGTGGCTGACAGCCTTTGCCTACGGCACGACCTACTTCTCCGCCGTCATCTTCGTCGGCTATGCCGGACAGTTCGGCTGGAAGTTCGGCATTGCCTCCACATGGATCGGCATCGGCAACGCCTTTCTCGGCAGCCTGCTCGCATGGGGCGTTCTCGGTCGGCGCACGCGTTTGATGACGCACCACTTTGACAGCGCAACGATGCCGGAATTCTTTGGTGCACGATTTGGCAGCGATAGTCTGAAGGTCGCGGCCTCGCTCATTATCTTCACCTTTCTGATTCCCTACACAGCCTCGCTCTATAACGGCCTTTCCCGTCTTTTCGGCATGGCCTTCAACATCGACTACACAGTCTGCATCGTCATCATGGCGGTCTTGACCGGTATTTACGTCATCGCCGGCGGCTACATGGCCACCGCAATCAACGACTTCATTCAGGGCATTATCATGCTCATCGGCATCACCGCTGTCGTCGCGGCGGTCCTTAAAACGAATGGCGGCCTTGTGGGTTCGCTCTCGGCGCTCTCGCGTGTCACGGACGAAAGCGTCTCCACCGATCCCGGCGTCTTTGCAAGCTTCTTTGGGCCGGATCCGCTCGGTTTGCTTGGCGTCATTCTTCTGACCTCCCTCGGCACATGGGGCCTTCCGCAGATGCTCCAGAAGTTCTACTCCATAAAAAGCGAGGCCGACATTTACAAGGGCACCGTCATCTCCACGATCTTCGCGCTCGTCGTTGCCGGCGGCTGCTACTTTCTCGGCGGCTTCGGACGTCTTTTCACGACGGCGGATGCGGTCGCCGCAAACGGTCCGGACTCCATCATTCCGACGATCCTCTCCGGCTTTTCCCCTCTCCTGATCGGCCTTATCGTCATTCTGGTGCTCTCGGCCTCCATGTCGACGCTCTCCTCCCTCGTCATGGTTTCCTCCTCAACGCTGACGCTTGACTTTATCAAAGCGCTTTTCAAAAAGGATATGTCGGAAGAAAAGCAGCTCCTTACGATCCGTCTGCTGATCGTCATCTTCATTCTCATCTCCGTCATCATCGCGGTTTTCCAGTACAGAGCCAACGTCTACTTCATCGCGCAGCTTATGGGCGTATCGTGGGGCGCACTGGCAGGTTCCTTCCTCGCTCCATTCTTTTACGGTCTCTATTCAAAGCGCGCCACGAAGGCCGGTTGCTTTGTCTGCTTCGCCTTTGGTTCTCTGCTGATGATCGCGAACCTGCTCTTCCGCAGTTCCTTCCCGGCCATTCTTCAGTCTCCAATCAACTGCGGCGCTTTTGCGATGCTCGCCGGTTTCATCATTCTCCCGCTCGTTTCGGCCTTCACGAAAAAGCCGGATCAGCAGCTTGTTGACGACGCTTTCGCCTGCTATGACGCCAAGGTCACCGTCAGCGCGAAATACGTTCTTGAAGAAGGCTGATATATTTATAAAAAAGAAAAGAGCCGGCGCCTTTGCGTCGGCTCTTTTCTTTTGGGCGTAGTCTCGCAGAGCCTGCGCCGGTATTTTTGTATGTCAATCAAAAAGTTTTGTCTCCGGCGTACCCTCACCGGGCCCGCCGCCGTTTCCGTCGTTGTGCCGGTGCAGAAAGCTGAGTTTCGTGTCGCTGATGAGAATCGCGAGGAAAATGAGCGCAAAGCCGGAGATCAATCTCCCGTTGAGACGCTCATTTCCAAACCAGACGGAAAAGATCGTTCCAAAAACGGATTCCAACGTCATAATAAGAGCCGTCGTCGTCGCCGGCGTGTGCTTCTGGCCGAACATTTGCAGCACAAAGCAGATACCGGTGCAGAAAATGCTCAAATACAAGATCGACCAGATGTTGCCCGTGGAAATGTTTTGCGGGAAGGTTTCGTTCATCACTGCAAAGGCCCAAGAAATAATCGCCGCCGTGAAAAACTGCACGAAGGTTAGGACAGCAACGCTCCGCCCCTCAATATATTTTGCCGACATGACGATATGCACACCATAGAACAGGCCGCTCGCAATCGTGAGCATGTCGCCAAAGCTCATGGACATATCTTCCTTGAGCGCAACAAGCGCGACGCCGCCGAAGCACAGAAACGCCGCCGCAACATTGTATCCGTCCGGCTTTTTGTGGAACACGACCCAAGTGATGAACGGGACCAGAACACAGTAAATGGCGGATAAAAACGCATTTTTACTCGGCGTTGTATAATACAGGCCATAGGTCTGAACGACATAGCCCAAAAACAGCAATACGCCGAGAACGATGCCGTTCCAGACGTATTGCCAGTCAATGTTCTTCATTTGTTTAATGAAAAGAAGGAAGATGAGCAGAGCTGCACCCGTGAAGCGGAACGCCAGCAAAAAAAGTGTTGGAACTTCGTTCAAGGTGTTTTTCTGCATCAGGAATGAGGTCCCCCAGATGAACGTCATCATAAAAAGTGCCGCTCGCCCGAGGATGTC
>JBMNPV010000022.1:0-31110 GCA_050943775.1 Oscillospiraceae bacterium | reverse complement strand
CTCACGACGCTTTCGCTCGCGATCGGCTTTGTCGGACTGCTGCTGCTGGGCGTTGAATATTTTGTAGACCTCTATTTTACGAGCGAATGGGTGCCTGAATGGTCCCTCATCGCGGCGGCGATCAGCGTGGCGCTCATCATTCCGCTGCAGATCATCCGACATGTTCCCGCTCTGCGCGAGGAGGTCCGCCGCCGCTTCAGCCTTTGAACCGAAGGAGAGACTTTCTCCCGGAAGCAGCGCAGGGCCGGCCGCCGCACGGAAAACGCTGTCGCACGGCGGCCGGAGCACGTTTTGGACACAGGAAATCGAACGGAGGAGGAAAGCGTGGAAAAAATCTTTGTCATAGAGGACGACGCCGGACTGCGCGGCGAACTGATGAAGCTTTTGAGCTCCTATGGTTACGACTGTGCGTACTCGGATGATTTTCAAAACATTGTGGACGCGGCGCTTTCGGCGGAAACGGACCTCGTTTTGTTGGACGTCAATCTGCCGTATTACGACGGCTATCAGGTCTGCCGCGAGCTTCGAAAGCACTCCTCCGTTCCCATCATCATCGTCACGAGCCGGAGCAGCGACATGGACGAGCTCATGAGCATGAACCTCGGAGCGGATGATTTTGTTTCCAAGCCCTTTAACCCGCAGATTTTGCTTGCGCGGATCGCGGCGGTGCTCAAGCGCACGCGTCCCGCCGAGCGGGAGGATGCGGTTTTGCGCTATAAGGGGCTTGAAGTAGATGTTTGGAAAAGTACGGCGCGCGGTGCGCTGGGCGAAACAGAACTGACGAAAAACGAATTGCGGATCCTGACCGTGATGCTTGGAAAACGCGGGCGCATCGTTTCGCGCGACGAACTGATGAACGCGCTCTGGCAGTCGGACGAATTCGTGGACGACAACACGCTCACGGTGAACATTAACCGTCTGCGCCGCAAGCTTGCTAGCGTCGGCGCGGCGGATTACCTCGCAACAAAGCGCGGACAGGGGTATCGGATATGAGTTTCGGAGAATTTTTATCGGATCGGCTGCCGACCGTCGTGCTCACGATGCTGGCAGCCGTTTTTGGATTTGTTCTGCTCGTGGCGCTCGGCGCGGGGAGCTACGCCGGCAGCTACCTTGCCGGCGTGATCATTCTCTCGCAAGCCCTCGCTTTTGTCATGGAATATCTCCCGCGCCGCCGCTTTTACCGGGAGCTTGGCCGCGATATGGACCTGCTCGACAAGAAGTACCTCATCTCGGAGGTCATGCCCGAGGCGGGCTTTGCCGAGGGACGCATTCTCGCGGCGCTCACACGGGAGGCGGACAAGTCCATGTGCGACGAAGTCGCGCGGCATGAGCGCACTTCAAAGGAGTACCGGGAGTATATCGAAAGCTGGGTGCATGAGATCAAGACCCCGATCTCGGCGGCGCGTCTGATGCTGGAAAACGAGCCGCGTGAGCGTGCAAAGCCCCTTTCCCATGAGCTCACGAGCATTGAAAACTATGTTGAACAGGCCCTGTACTACTCGCGCAGCGGCAGCGTTGAAAAGGACTACCGCATCCGCGAGACAACGCTCCAGGAGCTTGTCGCCTCCGCGCTCAAAAAGAATGCGGAGCTTCTCATCGGGGCAGGCGCCGCCATTCACACGGAAGGACTCGACAAAACGGTGTTCACGGACGCGAAATGGACCGATTTCATGCTCAGTCAGGTGCTGACCAACTGCGTCAAATACAGCCGGGGACCACTCGAGATCCGCGTGACGGGCGAAACACTGGAAAATGCCGTCGCCCTCACGATCGCGGACAACGGGATAGGCGTACCGGCGGCGGATGTGCCGCATGTTTTTGACAAGGGCTTCACCGGCGAAAACGGACGGGGCGGCGCCCGCTCGACTGGTCTCGGCCTCTACCTCTGCAAAATGCTCTGCGACAAGATGGGCCTCGGCGTTTCGCTGCGCTCCGAAGCCGGTGCGGGTACGCAGGTGCGCTTCGTTTTTCCCGCCGACCTGTCGCGGCAGGGGAAATGGCAACTGTATCACTGTACTAGTTCGAATAATACGATGTGACAAAAATGTAAGCTTCCCGTAAGGCAAAGCGATGGCAGAAGCGGCGCGGAGCGGCTAGAATAAGACCATCACCAGCGAAAGGAGTTCTATAAAAATGGAACAGACAATCCTGTCCGTAGAACACGTTGAAAAATATTACGGGAACAAGGGAAACGTCACCAAAGCGGTTGACGACATCAGCTTTGAGGTAAAAAAGGGCGAGTTCGTCGCCATCATGGGCGCGTCCGGCTCCGGCAAGACGACGCTTTTAAACTGCATTTCGACCATCGACAACGTCACATCCGGCAACATACACATCGACGGGCGTGACATCACAAAGCTCAAGTCAAAGGAACTCTCACGCTTTCGCCGTGAGGAGCTGGGCTTCATTTTTCAGGATTTCAACCTGCTCGATACGCTCACCGCGTTTGAAAACATCGCGCTTGCGCTGACCATCGGCGGCGTTCCCGCAAGCGACGTCGGGCCGCGCGTCAGACTCGTTGCAAAACAGCTCATGATCGAGGACATTCTGGATAAATATCCGTATCAGCTCTCCGGCGGACAGAAGCAGCGCGTGGCCTCCGCGCGCGCGATCGTCACAAAGCCCGCACTGGTGCTGGCGGACGAGCCGACCGGCGCGCTGGACTCCAAGTCCGCGCGTATGCTGCTCGAGAGCTTTGAAACACTCAACCGAGAGCTTGACGCCACCATACTCATGGTGACGCACGACGCGTTCACGGCGAGTTATTGCAGCCGCATCCTTTTCATTAAGGACGGACAGATCTTCAACGAGATCGACCGGGGAGAGGCGTCCCGCAAGGAGCTTTTCAGAAAGATCATCGATGTTGTTTCTCTGCTGGGAGGTGACAACACCAATGTTCTCTGAGCTCGCTTATAAAAACGTGCGCCGGAGCATGAAGGACTATCTCATCTACCTTCTGACGCTCACCTTCGGCGTGTGCCTGTTCTATATGTTCAACTCCATCGACGCGCAGGCCGCGATGATGACGCTGTCCTCTGCGCAGGCGGATTATCTGCAAACGCTCTCGCGGTCCATCGACTACATCTCCGTCTTTATTTCGGTGGTGCTGGGCTTTCTGGTGGTCTACGCCAACGGCTTTCTCATCAAGCGCCGCAAAAAGGAGCTGGGCATCTATCTCACGCTCGGCATGGACAAGGGACGGCTCTCCCGTCTGCTGATGCTGGAGACCTTCTTCATCGGCCTTTTCGCGCTGGCGGTCGGACTTGTGGTCGGCGTGTTCGCCTCGCAGGGATTCTCCGTGGTCACGGCGCGTATGTTCAAGGCAAATCTCGATAATTTCCACTTTGTCTATTCCGGTGCGGCGCTCAAAAAGACGCTGCTCTATTTCGGCATCATTTTTCTCGTCGTTATGGTCTTTAACGGCATATCTGTTTCGCGGCTCAAGCTCATTGACCTTTTGGCGGCGGAACACAAAAATCAGGAGTTTAAGGCCAAAAAGCTCTGGATCTCGGTCGTGTGCTTTATCGTCTCGGTCGCCTGTCTCGGTTATGCCTATTACCTCATCGACCGAAACGGCTTCGTGGGACCCGCGTGGGAGTTTGAAACCTCCATCATTCTCGGCTGCATCGGAACGCTTTTGTTTTTCTTCTCGCTTTCCGGCTTTCTGCTCCGTGTTGTGCAGGGCAATCAAAAGACGTATTACAAGGGCCTGAACATGTTCACGCTCCGGCAGTTTAACACCAAGATCAACACGACCTTTGTCTCCGTTTCCATCATCTGCATTATGCTGCTCGTGACCATCGGTACGCTTTCCACCGGCATGAGCATGGCAAGCGCACTCGCGGGCAACGTTGAGGCCACAACGCCTTTCGATATGAGCGTTCAGCGCTATACGCATGAGGGCCGGGAGCCTGTGGACCTTGCCGCGTCGCTCCGGGCGGACGGCCTCGATCTTGACGCCGTCGGCGCAAAGTATGCGCAAGTCGGCTTTTACTACGCGAAGGATACCAAACTGGGCGACCTTTGCATCAGCGACGAGACGATCAAGTTCCTCGTAGGCGAGGTGGATTTGCAGCAGTTCAGAAATGCACAGATCGGGATCCTTTCTGAAAGCGACTACAACGGCGCTGCGGCGTTGCAGGGAAAGCCCACGGTGTCGCTCGGTGAGGACGGATTTGCCATTTATAACGATATAGAGAACGTTGAGACCGACCTCAACGCCTTCCTGGCCTCTGGCAAAACGCTCACGGTCAGCGGCAAGACGCTGCATGCGGTAGAGACAAAAACGATCAGCCTCGGCCTTGAAACCGGTGGAGGAGGTGGACTCGGCGGGGTCATCATCGTGCCGGACACGGTTGCAAAGGACGGAAATTGCTTCAGACAGGTCCTGAATGTGAATTTTGCGAAGGGGAGCGCCGCGCAGGCGTTTTCCGAACGCGCAAAGGCGTATTACGGCGAAATGGGCGAAAAACACGACCGCCCCTATGACAGCATCACGACCCGCCGTGACGTTTCGGACCGCGCCGCGGGCATGAGCACCGTCATCTCCTATCTCATCTTGTATATCGCGCTGGTTTTCCTCATCACAAGCGCGGCCATCCTCGCCATCCAGCAGCTCTCCGAGTCGTCAGATAACGCCGAGCGCTATGGTCTTCTGCGCGAATTGGGCGCGGACGAAAAGATGATAAACCATGCGCTGTTTACGCAGATCGGGCTGTATTTTCTGCTTCCGCTTTCGCTTGCGATCGTCCACTCCTATGTCGGTATCCGGGTCGTGAACCGGCTTGTGGAGATCAATGGCCACTCGGATGTCGCAAAGAGCACCTTCATCGCCGCCGCTGTCTTTGTTGTGATCTACGGCGGGTATTTTCTCGCGACCTACTTCGGCAGCAAAAACATGCTGCGTACCCGTACAGAGGACTGATTTGCGGAACTCATTTGACAGGCAGAAGGCCGGGCAGGCCAAATAGACTTGCCCGGTCTCTTTTTTTGCGTTAAAATAGGTCAAAATTTAATTGAAAAAAGAAGAAACAGAACGTAACGGCTGTACGGAAACGGCTCAGCGCAGGGGAGGAGAAAAATGCAATGGAGCGACTGATATTTCATGTTGACGTCAACAGCGCCTTTCTCTCCTGGGAGGCGGCGCGCCGTGTTGCCGCGGGGGAGGACGATCTGCGGGACATTCCCGCCGCTGTCGGCGGGGACAGGGAAAAGCGCACCGGCGTCATCCTTGCAAAATCCATTCCGGCAAAGAAATTCGGCGTCAAAACCGGCGAGCCGGTGGGTATGGCGCTGCAAAAATGCCCGGCGCTTGTGGTGGTCAAGCCGGATTTTCAGCTCTATGAGCACAGCTCCAAAGCCTTTATGGACATCTGCCGGAAGTACGCGCCTGTCGTTGAGAAATACTCCATAGACGAGTGCTTTCTGGACATGAGCGGTACGGGCAACCTCTACCCGGACCCGCTGACCATCGCGGAAAAGATCAAGAATGAGATCCGGGATACGCTGGGCTTCACCGTGAACGTAGGGGTGGGGTCAAACAAGCTGCTTGCGAAGATGGCGAGCGATTTTGAAAAACCCGATAAGGTGCACACGCTCTTTTCTTCGGAGATCGAAGCGAAGCTCTGGCCGCTGCCGGTGGAAAGCCTGTTTACGGTCGGCCGCTCGACGGCTGAACGCCTTCATCGGGCGGACATCAAAACGATCGGTGCGCTTGCGAAAACGGACCTGCGCTATCTACAGTCGCTTCTGGGCGTGAGAGCCGGGGAGCATCTGCATGCGTACGCAAACGGGATCGACAATGCGCCCGTTCTGACAGAGCCGGAGGAGGCAAAGGGCTACAGCAACTCGACCACGCTCGAGAGGGACGTAACGACGACCGAGGAGGCGCGGGGGATTTTGCTTGCGCTGACGGACAGCGTGGCGTCCCGCATGCGGGCCGACGGCGCAAAGGCGTACCGCGTTTCCGTGACCATTCGCGGGAACGACTTCAAGGACCGCTCCCACCAGAAAAAGCTGGCCGAGCCGACAGACGGCACTTCGGAAATTTATGAAATTACAAAACTGCTTTTTGGGGAGCTTTGGGATGGCCGGACCCCTCTGCGCCTGTTGGGCGTTTCGCTGACGGACCTGCAACGGGAGGAATTTGCGCAGCAGTCGTTGTTTCCGGATGAGAAACGGGAACGCGAAAAGAGACTCGACCGGGCGGTGGACGGCATTCGCAGCAAATACGGTCCCGGCGTGATCGTGCGCGGCGCGGTGCTCGAGTCCGGAACAGAAGTCGGGAAAAAGTATAAGGCGCAGCTGGAGAACCGCCGCGAAAAAGAGAACAAGCCAGAAAAGCACAAATAAAAACGTTGGACTTGGCCTTTTTGACCGAGTCCAACGTTTTTTATGCAGATTATGTTTCTCCCGCGTACAGCCGCGGCTAGTCCGCTTTTCATCCGAAAGCCGGTTTTCACGGTGATGTCATTCCGCACGAATGTGCTGCTTTTTCCATCGGGCGAGCAGAAACAGCGCAAAGACAGCGCCGCAGCTCTCTCCGGCAAGCAGACCCACGGCAAGGCCGTTCGCGCCGAAGGCCGCGTTGAGCAGGAACATGAACGGAATGTAAAACACAAGCTCACGGACAACGGCGTGAAGCAGCGTGTCCCGTCCGTCCCCGACTGCCTGCAGGGAAAAGGAAGTGCTGTAGTTGAGAAACTGCGGGATGGATGCCGGCGCGCGCAGACGCAGGAATACGGCGGCAAAGCCGATGGTCGCGACCGAGTCCGCAACGTTTCCGACCGAGGTGCTCAGAAATACGTGGACGATCCCGGCTGCAAAAAGCTCAAAGAGAACACAGCTCACCGCTGCGATGAGAAGCCCCCAGCGCCGTGCCGTGTGAAGGACGTCGTCCATTCGCCCCCAGTTGCCTGCCGAGTAGTTGTAGGCAACGAGCGGGAGCATGCCCTGGCACAGGCCGATATTGATCGCGTTCGGCAGACGCTCCGCCTTCATCACGATACCGATCGCCGCGAGCTGCAGGTCGCCGTGCCCCGCCATGAGCGCATTGAGAAAGATGTTTGCCACATCGAAAAGCCCTGTCAGAAAGGCCGATGGGATGCCGACCGCAAAGAGACTGTCACGTTCTTTTTTGCCGATGTCAGCCGCGTCGCGCAGCTTCATGCTCAGCGGTGCGGTGCCGGAGAGCTTCTTCAGAACGAGTAAGAAATAGATGCAGGCGGCGACATTTGACAGCAGCGTGGCGAGCGCTGCGCCAAAGACCTCCATGCCTTTCGGCAAAACCACGAACATGAAGATTGGGTCAAGAATGATATTGAGGATGCCGCCGGCGCTCAGACCGATGCTGGCCTGCTTGGAGTAGCCGACATTCCGCAGCAGATGGGCGCAGACCATTGAGAGAATGACAGGCACATCGCCAATGATGACAACGAGCCAGACATACTGCCGGGCAAAGCCGATGGTCGCATCGGAGGCCCCCAGAAGGCGCAAAATGGGGTCCAGCAGAAGGCCGATGAGCAGAGAATAGGCAAGCCCGATCCCGATTGCGCCGTAAACGCTGAAGGCGCAGACACGGCGTGCGTCTTCCTGCCTGCCCACGCCGATGAGACGCGCCATCAGACTGCCGCCGCCGATACCGAAGAGATTTGCAAACGAGACGGTCATCATAAAGACCGTGAACGCAACGGTCACCGCAGCGGTCTTATAGGCGTCGCCCGTCATGCCGATGTAAATTGTGTCCACCATGTTGTAGACAAGGTTGATGAGTTGGCTGATGATCGTGGGCACGGCCATGGCCATGAGGGCCTTTGGAACGGGGACGTTTTCAAACAGCTGCTTTTTTTCCAGGTTTTCTTCATTCATTTTTTGGATGCTTCTTTTTTAAATATTTGGGGACTCGCGGCTCGTTCACAAACCGTGGAAATATGAAAGGGCTTTATCCGGCGAGTGTCGATTTTGCGCCGTCGGCGCGCTCGCTGCGCACAGGGATCTCGCACCGCCTCTTTCTGCAGGGTTTCGTCTCCTTTGCTATTTTCATGCTAAATTTTTAAAAAGTCAATCCTTTCAGAGCAAAATATCGCCCTTGCGAAAGAGCCGCCAGCCTGTTTTGACCCGGACAAATGCAAAAAATGACGCGCCGGAAGATATCACTTCCCGGCGCGCTTTCAATAAAACGGGCCTGTCCGAAAATCGCAATCGGAGAAAAGGAGACTGGCGGCGCAAGGCCGCTGTTGCCATGTGCTGTGCACTTTCGGGAGCAGGCCCGACGGGGAAAGCGTTTGGAAATCAAACAAAAACGCGAAGGAGGGTGGACCAGACGAAACGGATCTTCTTGGTTGAGGACGACGAGGAAATCGCCCGGAACCTCGCTCTGCTGCTCCGTACGGAGGGCTTTACCGTGACGCGGGCCGCAACACAGCGGGAGGCTGTCGCCCTGTTCGCGGAAAACGCCTTTGAGCTGGCTCTGGTGGACATCTCTCTGCCGGAGGGAAATGGCTTTGCGGTCTGCACGGAGATCAAGCAGACGCAGGACATTCCCGTCATCTTTTTGACGGCCTCCGGCGATGAGGCGAGCGTCGTGACCGGGCTGAATATGGGCACGGATGACTACATCACAAAGCCCTTTCGTCCGCGCAAGAGGATCGTCCGCTTCAAATCGCGATGGAGCTGCACGGCATTTCGCTCTCGACCGATGTACCGCAAGGCGGCGCACTCTTTGCCATACGCTTTCAGAAGTGACGATTCTCTCACCGAAAAGTCACCGGAATGTAAGCAAAAACTTCTAGACTGGAGACAGGCCATCAGAAAGGAGTCTCACACGATGGAGTTTTTAAAATTGAAGATCTCTGCAAGGTCTATGGCAAGGGTGAAAATCAGGTCGTCGCGCTCGACCACGTTTCGCTACGTGTTGAAAAAGGGGAGTTTGCTGCGATTGTCGGCTCTTCCGAGTCCGGAAAGTCCACACTTTTGCACGCAGTTGCGGGCGTGGACAGACCGACGAGCGGACATGTGTTTCTGGGCGGGCAGGACGGCTATTCCCAGAGCAGCGAAAAGCTCGCGATTTTACGCCGCCGTCAAGTGGGGCTGATCTATCAGTTCCACAAGCTCATCCCGACGCTGAACGTCATTGAAAACATCACGCTGCCGGTCTTAATGGACAGACGGGCGGTGAAGACGGCGCGCTTAAACGAACTTCTTGAGCTTCCCGGATTGCAGGAGCGGCGCGAGCATCTTCCAAACCAACTCTCCGGCAGACTGCCGAAAAACAGCGGGAGATACTGGTTCCAGCGAGCGCTGTTTCGAAAGGCGGCTTTAGCTGCGCGCCGGGAGATACGCTCACGCTTGCGCTCGGCGGCGTCGTGATCGTCATTATCATGCTGGGCTCGGTTTTTTTTGATCTACAACGCCTTCAACATCTCACTGAATGAGAACGCACGCAGCAGATCGGCATTCTCTCCTCCGTCGGGGCTACGGCGGCACAGCTCAAAAATGAGGTGCTCTTTAAGGGACTTTGCATCGGCGCGCTTGGTATTCCAATCGGCATTTTGACAGGTCTTGGCAGCATCGGGCTGGTGTTGTCCGTCGTGTCCAAAAACTTCAATCAGATCCTTTACAGCAACGTGCCGCTCTCCGTGACGCCATCTCTCCCGGCGATCGCCGCCGCAGCGGCGGTCAGTCTCGTTACCATCCTGATCTCCGCCGCCATCCTCGCGAAGAGAGCCGCGAATATGCCGGTGATGGACTGCATCCGCCAGACGAACGAGGTGAAGTTTGAAGCCGGGGCTTTAAAAACATCGAAGCTGACCGACAGGCTCTACAGACTGGAGGGAAAACTTACGATGAAAAATTTCAAGCGGAACAAAAAGCAATACCGTAGCATCGTGCTCTCTCTCGTTTTGAGCATTGCGCTGTTCATTTCGTCCAGCGCTTTCCTGGCGAACCTCAAGCAGATGTCGCAGCAGGCAAAGAAGGTCACGAGCTACGACATCGGCTTTGGCACGCAGGACATGGCGGACGACGAGCTTCTCCGGCTCTATGCCGCGCTGAAAACGACGGACGCGTCTATGAAAGCTCCTATCAGACCGTGGCGCACTATTCCTGTGCCGTTCGGTCAGCCGCGCTTTCCGAAGCCTGCCGGATAAGCGCTGGCGGCACACTTGCGGCGGACGAGACGGTGGAACTGCCGGTTACGGTGCAGTTTTTTGATGACGGCAGCTATCGACGGGCTCCTTGCGGGGCTTGGACTGCCAGAGACAGACTATATGGGCCGGCGTGCAAAAATGCTTGCCGCTGCGCAGCTGGAAAATACCGAGACTGCCGGACTTGACGCGATGTTCGCGGGCTCTGCCGCGCACGTTTCCCTCTCCCCGGTGGTGAACGGCGCACCGGATCTGACGCTGGGGCGGGACGCGGACCTTACCTTCGTTGAAGCCGTTCCACTGGATGCCCCCCATGACGGGCCGCGATGCGTGGGGCGTGTTGTTCCGCCGCCTGCGTGCGCGAAACGAGGCGCTGCTATTCGGAAGCCCGTACCGCATCCGCCGCCCGGCGCGAGGCGGCGCGAAAGGAGCGCAGCAGCGTAGCGGCCCGGGACCGTCTGCAAGATGGCTTCAAGCGGGCCGTGCGGCGGTAAGGGAGGAGAAGCGGGCGGTGATGGAGCGCTTGACAGCGTGGCGCAAAAGAAGTCTGCCGGAAGAAGCGGGCCTGAACAACGGAACTGTGAAACGGTGCGTGCTTCTGCGCAGTTATCCGACGGGCGGACGGGCGTGCAGGGAGCGAGCTTTGCGCCCAAGCTTCAGAAAAGTCTGTTTGAGCGGGGTACAGGTGCGTGATGTTGGATTCGTCAATGCTCTCCATATCTTCATAGATCCCTCCACTATGTATCAACGCAAGATGCAGAAACGCCGGAGAGTGGACCCCGCCATCGTCTTGGGGCGGAACGATGGTTAACTCAATTGAGTCCCCATCTTTTGCGCGAGCTATTTTTTCGCTTAACATTCTTTCGTCTATGATGATTTTCAACAGTTTTATCATCCTTTCCTTTTAAAATGACAGTTCTTTTATGACGAACAGCCATAATTATGCATAAATCGAAAGGCGAAAAAAGGCGAATAAGGGGAGGACGACAAAAATTGTAGCATATTACAAAACAAGTGGCCATACCGGTCGCTGGAAAGGCCAATTTGGCTAAAAAAAGAGAGCTACACAAGATGTGGTAGAGCGTAGAGACTATTCACACAAGGTAGACCGCAACGAAAAAAGTCGGCAGCAGGCCCGCCGTCGGGCAGACCCGCAGCTTGAATGCGGAGCGGCGGTCACCTATAAAAAAACCGCCCCGGTTAAGGGGCGGAAAGCATACTGTTGTTTAGCAGCCGTAGCCGAAGTACTGACAAAGCATCTGCCAAATTGAGCCGCAATTAAAGCTGAAAACGCACATTGTACAGACCTCCAAAAAAATATTTGTCTCGCGAGGACAAGTAGATTGTAACCGATTTGTTACTCTTATTCAAGCGGTAATATAAACCGGAAAGGCGACGACTGCGCCGGGAGAAACATATCGACTGGTAGCTCGTCGCTTATAGGAAAGTCCATAAAGAGGCCTGCCATTATCCGTCTGTGCAGTGCTTCGATTGCTGCGCTGTCTGGGCGTGTCCACGCACGGGACACAGTGCATGGGTAAAATGCGTATTGACAAGGCTGAAAACATATGTTATAAAATTAATAGTTTAGCACTCTATTGCTTCGAGTGCTGATTATAAGTTAAAAAAAGGTAATGGAAGTTAATGTACAGCGCTTATTATAAAAGTAGGGGACGAGTTCCCTGCTTTGTTTTGAAGCGATACGCTGACTGAATTTATCATCTATACGTATTAAGACGCTGTATATTAAATACAGCGCCTTTTTCTTTTTCTTTCATTCATACAAATTATGTCGTTTCTACCCTGAATATAAAGCAAATACAATTTATACGAGGTGATATTATGCAGGCTTTAATATTAGCGGCAGGAATGGGAAAAAGATTGAAAGAGTTGACGAAAGACTCTACAAAATGTATGGTCAAAGTCGCCGGCAAAACGTTGATTGAAAGAATGCTCTTTTACCTCGACGGACTGAACCTGACTGAGATTATCATCGTCGTCGGGTACAAAGCAGAAACGCTTATTTCGTATGTCAACAGCCTAGGCGTCAAAACGCCCATTACATTTGTCACAAACGAAGTTTATTCATCAACGAATAACATTTATTCATTGTATCTGGCGCGGGACCACCTGTTGAGAGATGACACGCTGCTGCTAGAGTCAGATCTGATATTCAACGCTGACGTTCTGAGAAAGCTCATTGACAATCCGTATCCCAATCTGGCATTGGTGGCAAAATATGAGAGCTGGATGGACGGTACGGTCGTCACGATAGACAGTCAGAATAACATCATAAGGTTTATCGAGAAAAAAGAATTTGATTATGGCAGTATCGAACAGTATTATAAAACCGTAAATATCTATAAATTCAGCAAAGAATTCTCCCAGCTGTATTATGTGCCGTTTCTGAAAGCGTACATCGATTCTCAGGGTAGCAATGAATACTATGAACAAGTACTTAAGGTGTTAAGTGTGATCAAAAAGGCTCCGATAAAGGTGGAGGTCCTTAAAGATGAGCCGTGGTATGAAATTGATGATGTGCAGGATCTGGATATCGCGGAATCTATATTTTCCCGAGAAAGATTCACCAAGATCCGGAACAGATATGGGGGCTACTGGAGGTACCCAAGACTGATAGATTTCTGCTATCTCGTGAATCCTTTTTACCCTCCCAAGAAAATGATGGAAGAAATGAAAGCAAACATGGAGGTGCTGATTGGAAACTATCCATCCGGAATAGAAGTAAACAGTCTGATAGCAGGGAAATACTACGGCATCAAAAAAGAACACATTTGCCCCGGCAACGGTGCGTCAGAACTCATCAATTCATTGATGAAAACGATCGACGGCAATATTGGAATCACTTTCCCGACTTTTGAAGAATATCCGAACCGTGTGATTCAAAATCACATTGTTCCCTATTATCCGAAAAACAGAGATTTTTCATATACATGTGAAGATTTGATGGATTATTATAATGATTCCGATATAAAAGCGCTTCTCTTGGTAAACCCGGATAACCCTTCCGGTAATTTTATAAATAAGTCTGAAATACTCAGACTGTTGGCGTGGGCAAAGAAAAAAGATATCAGACTGATCGTGGATGAATCATTTGTGGATTTTGCAGATACACCGGAGTCCCAATCCCTTCTTTCTGAAACGATCCTTCAAGAGAACAAGCATCTGGCCGTTGTAAAAAGCATTTCAAAATCGTTCGGAGTTCCCGGCTTGCGACTTGGGATCGTCGGAAGCGCTGATGAGGAACTGATCAGTTTTGTGAAAAAAGACATCGCGATCTGGAATATAAATTCAATTGCCGAATTCTACCTTCAGATCTGCGAAAAATACAGCAGTGATTATCGTTCGGCACTTGAGCAGTTTAAGCTTGTCAGAGAAGAATTTTTGAATGAATTAAGAGATATTCCGAATCTCAGGGTCATTCCTACCCAGGCCAACTTTGTAATGTGCGAAGTACTTGACGGCGATTCGTCAGAAGAATTGGCTAAAACTCTGCTGGACGAATACAACATACTGATAAAAAACTTGTCCGCAAAAAAAGGAATCGACGGTCAATATATCAGAGTTGCAGTTAAAACCAGAGAGGAAAACGGTCTGCTGGTAACTGCACTTCATAAAATATTTGGTGGAACAAAATAAGACTTCTGATCTGAGATTTAGCGGCAAGGAGGCTTTTATAGATGATTCAAAGAGAAGATAAGCAGAGTTCAGAATATTCGATGCTCTATTTTCTGAAGGATCCGCCGAATATTTGCTCTCTTACAGGTCTCTTATGCTCCCTGATCGGGATATACTTCGCTATCATAGGAGAATATTATTATGCATTGATCGGAGTTCTCTGGGCAGTGCTCTTTGACTGGGCAGACGGGATGATAGCCCGCAACATCAAAAACCGTACGGATTATCACCGGGCTATCGGCGCCCAGATGGATACGCTTATTGATATCGTCAGTTTTTGCGTTTTCCCAGCCGTTTTTTTGCTGAGCTATGGAAAATTCAGCCCATATTTTTTGCCGGGGGCTTTTCTGATTGTGGGTGGAGGCGCTGTTAGACTAAGCTATTTCAATGTATTTGGAATGATCGACAAAGATACATACAGAGGCTTGGCTTTGGATAACAACGTGATCATCCTCTCCTTTATGTTCCTCTTTGAAAGATTCTTTTCGCATCAGATGTTTTCCGTTCTTATCTACGTTGTTATGCTATTGCTTCTAGTCCTCAACTTGGCCCCCATTCGCACACATAAATTCGGAGGGAAATGGTTTTATGCGCTGATTGCATACATTGTAATAATGTCAGTTTACTATGTATGGCTCCAGTGATTGATCCGTTAAGCGATCACGGGGCACTGTATTCAGCAATCACCCTCAAGCTATAAAATCGGATTTTGCGGGCAGTTTATAGTCCACCTTATAAGCCAGTCTACACCCGTATTTTATACTTTGATGGCTAATACTGTGTAGCTATAGAATAAGTTTTTACAAGGCAGGACAACTTTTTTCTCAAAAACTACATAAACGTCAAGAAAGCAGAATAAATCCCCGAAACCCTTGATTTTTCAAGGAATTTCGGGGATTTATCTTGTTTTGTAAAAGGACACGAGGTTGAGTGCAAAATGCACCCGGCAGTCCCGGTCCCGTTTGTTCCGTTTGCTTTGTGCACATCCTTGCTGTTCCCTTGTTGCATGAATACTTCTTTAGGTAGCGTAAAGTATATCAAAATGATGCAAACAATAGTGTAAAAATAGCTTTAGCGCATTTTTTGTTCGCACTTTTTCTCAAGGCTACGATTACTATTCACATTCGTATTATCTATCTTACGATTAAGCAGAAGCAGCGCCAATAGAAATTCTCGTAGTTTGCCGAAATTATATTATCATTTCATCAAGTTTGCTTATTGCATCAATCACAATCGGCGCTGCTTCTTCAATTAGATAGAGATTGATACTCCGCTGTTGATCCTGTATCACTATATTTACAAAACGGTCTAAATTCTCGTCGTAGGCTTCCATGCCATTATCATCGAGACTTTTTGTTTCGCTCTGTTCGACCTTGACGCCAACAGACTCCCATAGAAGTCCACGTGCTTTGTTGCTGGACGCCGACAGATTATGAATATGTTGCCTTCCCGAATGGGGACTTCGACCACTTCAGTCATTGCAGTACCTTCCTTAGACGAAACTTATACTCTTTTCGAGTGTTACCATTTTCGTCGTTTTCATCTTCGTATATGCAATCAACCAATTCAAACACACCTTGATAATAAATATTCCCTTGGAGAAAACTTGACGAAGAGATGTATCTTTTTACCGTTACGGGCAGCGTTCTTGATTGCCAAGTTGCCCTTTGTCATAGTTTAGTCGCCGGATTTACCTTCACCCGAATAAATGTAATCGCCTTCGGCGGTCCGTTTGTCGTGATAAACGAACTTACCACCGGATTTGTCAATCGACGAAATGAGCACCACCTTTGTGGGTGTGGAATTAATTCCTTTACCGAAACCAGAAATCTGAATTCCAAACTGATCTTCAACCTGCTTATAAGTCAGAATCGGCTGTCTTGCCAGGTGCGCCGCGTGGTAGTCTTCGGAGAACATTTCGTCAATACTTTTCTTTGTTTTACCTGTAGCAGGCTTGGCTGCATCAAGTGCTGCTTTGCGCGCGTCTTCGGCTTTTCTCCGCGCCTCTTCCTCTGCGCGTTTCTTTTCTTCTATGGTTTGTTTTGCTTTTGTAAGTTCAGACAGAATCGCTGTTTGCTTGTCAGCATCTTCCAGAGTCAAGAAAGACTCAAAAGCCGCTGGATAAGAAAACTTTGAGATTTTACTTGCGAACTGAATCTCGATGTACTTTCCGTCAAAGCTAATAATCTCGCCAGTGCCTAAGCTCTTGTGTTTTACTTTTTCATTTAATAATTCCATGTCCGGCTCCTTATATAAAGTTTATTCCTACTGAAAGCAGGTCGTAAACGATAGAGGAAAATTCGTCATTCCCACTGTTAACCTCCAAGACCGTTTTTAGGCGGTATCATTGAAGCAATCTGCAAAAGTCTCAAGGAAGTTCTCTTTTATTATCCTCTCCAAAATAAGAGCAGAGATCTCCACAATGTGATACCTTTCGTCCAGCCGGTGAATGCTTTTCCGCAAAGATGGACTCCGCGTTGGGAAATGCGCTCTCGCCGGAAATGGCAAAGGCAGAAGCAGACTACTGCATTACAGCCGTCAAGGGGCATAAGATTACTTATCCGGTCGCCTTTGACTACGAGTATGACAGCATCAACTATACAAACGAGTGCGGCGTAACGCCAACCCCGGCCTTCGTGCAGGCGATGGAAAAAGCATTCCTCAACGAGATCGGGGCAGCCGGTTATTTCGCCGCGAACTACGCAAACCCGGACTATATCAAACGGTATTTCGGCGCAGACCTGCGCAAACGCTATGCCCTCTGGCTCGCAAGCTGGACGAAAACGGTGAACCCGAAAAGCCGCCACAAAACTGCATGATGTGGCAGTGGTGGGGCGGCAAGGCATACGACGGCATCACGGGCAACGTGGACAGCAACTATTGCTATCAAGCGTTTCCGATAAAGCAGCCGGAAGAAACGCCCGCACCGGCACCTAAAGAACCGTGGCATGCGCAAGCGCAAAAGTGGGCGGTGGAGAACAAAATTACTGATGGAGCGCGGCCGGACGACGCAGTAACGCGCGCGGAATTGTGGGCAATGCTCTATCAGGAACAAAATGCAACAATAAAAAATGCGGTGTCCGAATTGGACCGCGAAAATTAAGGGAGGTACATACAATGAACAAGAAATGGTGGAAAGCCGCGGGCATCCGCGCAATCAAGACGGTCGCGCAGACGGCTGTGGCGACGATCGGCACCAGCGCCGCGATGTCGGAGGTAAACTGGGTAATGGTCGCAAGCGCGTCGCTGCTCGCGGGCATCTTGTCGATGCTGACCAGCATCGCCGGACTGCCGGAAGTGGATATGGAGTAACGGTCCAGATTGGACACATTCCAATAGGCCCGTCCCCAACTTGGGAAGAGGCCTATTGAATATAATGTCGTAACAGAGAGGCTTTTTAATTTTAATTATAGTACTTATTTATAAGCTTGCTGAATTTCTTCTTCCTTTTTCTTATTTTTCTCCCGAGCTTTTTTTGTTTAGAGCGTAATCGTCTATGGAAGTTATGTTATATTGAACTAATTTGATGGCAAATAAAAGAATTCCGAATATTGAGGCAAACACTATAAGATAGAACCAGTGATCTGGAATATTATTAAATAAAATTTGTATGTGATTGATAACATGATCTCCAACTGAATGAATAAAAGCAACAAGTGTAAAATAAATCGTAATGAAAGAAACCGTTATTAAAACAGAAAAAAATATATATGTCCCTTTTACAAGTACTTTGAAAATACTGTTTCTTGATTTTCTTTGTTGAACAAAGTCAAAATAAACGCCATTGCTGCTAAAATAATATGAGAGTATGGCAAAATATCCTCTACGTCAAAATCCATATATTATTACTCCGAATTCTACTGAAATGCAAATAACACATCTTTACTTTTATTGATTCCGTATCCATATAACACCTTGCTGCATGCGCTTGTCAACTAAAAATGTTAGCAAAGAACTATAAACGATAAATATTCCTTATAGTTTCTGTCAGTAACGATGTAAGTAGTAAATCACATATCATGTCAGTCACGGCGTTAGTCACGACAGAAAATTACGCACCACAGGAGCAAATTATTTACAAAATAAACCATTTCGATATGAGCATAGAAAAACCCGCAAAGCCTTGATTTCTCAATGCTTTGCGGGTTTTTGGCGGAGAAGGAGAGATTTGAACTCTCGCGACGTTCATCACGCCCTACTCCCTTAGCAGGGGAGCCCCTTCGGCCTCTTGGGTACTTCTCCAAACCGAAAATCTGTTCTGTATGCTGTTTGACGGCTCTCTCGACTCTGCGATTATTGAAAATGGCGGAGAGAGAGGGATTCGAACCCCCGGTGCTTTCGCACAACGGTTTTCAAGACCGTCACCATCGACCACTCGGACATCTCTCCGTTTCGGCCGCTTTGACATATTACCACATCGCACTTTCTTTGTCAATTATTTTTCCGTTTTTCCCTCCAAAAGTCCGAAGGCCGCAGACAACAGGAATGCCGGATCCCGGAACTGCAACTTGAATTATTCATATATATCAGATATAATACTTTATTGCCGTTTTCTACGGCATAACTGCAATACAGGGGGCGCGGAGGAACCGCGCATGATGGAGAATACAGGAATGCAGAGCAAGCTTATTATCCGTGGAGCACGGGAAAACAATCTCAAGAATATCGACCTTACTATTCCCCGGGACAGCCTGATCGTCTTTACGGGGCTTTCCGGCAGCGGCAAGTCCTCTCTCGCGTTCGACACGATCTACGCCGAAGGACAGCGCCGCTATGTGGAGTCTCTGTCCTCCTACGCAAGGCAGTTTTTGGGCCAGATGGACAAGCCGGACGTCGATTCCATAGAAGGCCTGTCTCCGGCCATTTCCATCGACCAGAAGACGACCTCGCGCAATCCGCGGTCGACCGTCGGAACGGTGACGGAGATATACGACTATCTGCGCCTTTTATGGGCGCGTATCGGCGTGCCACACTGTCCGAAATGCGGGAAGGAGATTAAGCAACAGACCATCGATCAGATCATCGATCAGATCATGGCCCTGCCGCAGGGGACCCGTGTGCAGATTCTCGCGCCGGTCGTCCGCGCGCGCAAAGGCGAATACGCGAAGGTTTTTGAGGATGCGCGCAAGAGCGGCTATGTCCGTGCGCGCGTTGATGGCAGTCTCTACGACCTCAGTGAGGAGATCAGCCTCGAAAAAAACAAAAAGCATAACATCGAGATCGTTGTTGACCGCCTTGTCGTGAAGCCGGAGGCCATGCAGCGCATGACGGACTCCGTCGAAACGGCAGCGGCCCTCGCGGGCGGCGTCGTGGTCGTCAATATCGCGGACGAGGACCGGGACATTCTCTTCTCCCAGAACTACGCCTGCGAAGACTGCGGCATCTCCATTGAGGAGCTCACGCCGCGTATGTTTTCCTTTAATAACCCCTACGGCGCATGCCCGACCTGCTCCGGTCTCGGCGTTCAGCTCCGCGCAGACCCGGAAGCCATTCTGCCGAACAGAGAGCTTTCGATCATGGACGGCGGCATTAACGCCTCCGGTTGGGGCAACGTTCGGGCGGACGGCATCTCCCGTATGTACTTCGAGGCGCTGAGCAAGAAATATCACTTCTCGCTCACGGAACCGATCAAAAATCTCAGTCCTGAGGTCATAGACATTATTTTATATGGTACGAAGGGCGAAAAGCTCACTCTGCACTATGACCAGCCGCGCGGCAAGGGGACACTGACTCAGCCCTTCGAGGGCATTGCGAAGAATATCGAGCGCCGTTACCACGAAACGCAGAGTCCCGCGATGCGAAACGAACTCATGGCGTGCATGGGCGAGTATGCCTGCCCGGACTGCGGCGGCCTGCGCCTGCGTCCGGAGGTCCTCGCCGTTACAGTCGGCGGCATCCGTATCTGCGATTTCACAGACCTGTCGGTTACGGACGAACTCAAGTTTATTGATGAGCTGAAGCTTGGCGAGCGGGACCGTATGATCGCCGACCGGATACTCAAGGAAATTCGCCTGCGTTTGCAGTTTTTGCAAAGCGTCGGGCTGCAATACCTCACGCTCTCGCGCTCGGCGGGAACGCTTTCGGGCGGTGAATCTCAGCGCATCCGCCTTGCGACGCAGATTGGCTCCTCGCTCTCCGGCGTTCTCTATATTCTCGATGAGCCGAGCATCGGCCTGCACCAGCGGGACAACGAAAAGCTCATCAAAACGCTCAAGGATCTGCGCGACATCGGGAACACGCTCATAGTTGTTGAGCACGATGAAGACACGATGCGCGCGGCGGACTACATCGTTGACATCGGCCCCGGCGCCGGCGTACACGGGGGAGAGGTCGTCGCGGCCGGCTCCATCGAGGACATCTGTGCCTCCGAACGCTCCATCACGGGGCAGTATCTCAGCGGCAAAAAGAAAATACCCGTTCCGTCCGAGAGAAGAAAAGGCAACGGGCATGCGCTCGTTGTTCGCGGTGCGCGGGAGAACAACCTCAAAAATATCGACGTTTCCATTCCGCTCGGCACCTTTACCTGCGTGACGGGCGTTTCGGGCAGCGGCAAGTCCTCGCTCATCAATGAGATCGTCTATAAATCCCTCGCATCGAAGCTCAACCACGCCAAGACACAGCCGGGGAAGCACGATGGCATTGACGGCATTCAATACCTCGACAAGGTCATCAACATTGACCAGAGCCCCATCGGCCGAACACCGCGCTCAAATCCGGCGACCTACACGGGCGTTTTCGGCGAGATCCGCGAGCTGTTCGCACAGACGCAGGACGCGAAGCTCCGCGGCTATGGGCCGGGTCGCTTTTCGTTCAATACACGCGGCGGCCGCTGTGAGGCCTGCGCGGGAGACGGACTTGTAAAAATCGAAATGCATTTTCTGCCGGACATATTTGTGCCCTGCGAGGTCTGCCACGGCAGACGCTATAACCGCGAAACGCTGGAGGTCCGCTACAAGGGGAAAAATATTGCAGAGGTCCTGGACATGACCTGCGAGGAGGCGGAGATCTTTTTTGAAAACGTCCCGAAGATCCGCAGCCAGCTTCGCACCATCTGCGATGTCGGCCTCGGCTATATCAAGCTCGGCCAGTCCTCAACGACGCTCTCCGGCGGCGAGGCGCAGCGCATCAAGCTTGCCACCGAGCTTTGCAAGCGCGGAACGGGCAAGACCGCTTACATTCTCGATGAGCCCACCACGGGCTTGCATGTCGCGGACGTCCACAAGCTCGTGGACGTACTCGGAAAACTGGTCGAGGCGGGCAACACCGTCATCGTCATTGAACACAATCTCGACGTCATCAAAACGGCAGACTGGATCATTGATCTCGGCCCGGAGGGCGGCGATGCGGGCGGAACGCTTGTTTTTGCCGGAACGCCCGAGGACTGCGCGAAGTGTCCTGAGAGTTACACGGGACAGTTTCTCGCGAGAATGTTCAATTAAACAGATACGGAGGACAGGCAATTGGCTTGGATTGAAGCACTCAAACAGACGGAGCTGGGGCGCGAATTTCTGACGTTCCTCATCTCCATGGTTCCGGTGTTAGAGCTGCGCGGGGCGATCCCCATGGGTGTCGCAATGGGACTTGACCCATGGAAAGCCATGATCGTGGCGGACCTCGGCAACATGGTGCCGGTCCCGTTTATCATCATCTTCATCCGCAACATCTTCGACTGGATGCAGTCGAAGAGCAAGCGCCTTTCCGCTTGGGTCGAGAAGACCGAGGCAAAAGCTGCGACAAAGTGGGAACAGGTACACAAATATGAACTGCTGGGCCTCGCGCTCCTTGTTGCGATCCCGTTGCCGGGCACCGGCGCGTGGACCGGTGCGCTCGTCGCGGCACTCATGGACATTCGTCTCAAGCACGCGTTCCCGACGATCTTTCTCGGCGTCATCGCGGCGGGCTTTATCGTCCTTGTCCTGACGCAGGGCTTCACAACTGCCTTCGCCGGATGACACGGGACAGTCCCCCGTCCCATACGATGGGGCGAAGGGGGTTATCGCCATGGCGACCTTTGTGATACTTGCGGCCTTTGGGTGTTCGCTGCTGCTGATGATGCTGCTGTGGTCCCTGAAGGACTTCCTGCTCAAGCCGCGGCGCGCGCGGAAAAAGAGCGGAAAGCTGGCACTGCTCATCTTGGATGAGAATATACCGGAGGAGAGCGGCATACCGGAAGCGGCGGAAACAAGCGAAAATACAGACATTCGGAGCGGCGAAAATGACGGCAGAAACGGACAACCAAATACAGATATCCGGAACGATCCGCCAGCTCATCTTTCAAAATGAGGAAAACGGCTATACCGTGGTGAAGCTGGAAACGACGGATGGACCGACCATCACAATGGTCGGCTGCCTGCCTTATGCCTGCCCCGGGGAGCAGATCCTTGCGACGGGTCACTTCGTGACGGACGCAAAATTTGGCGAGCAGTTCAAAGTGGAACTTGCCGAACGCATTTTGCCGCACGAGGCCAACGCGATCTATGAGTTTTTGGCCTCGCGCGCGATCAAGGGCGTCGGACCGGCAACGGCGACGCTGATCGTGTCCGCCTTCGGCCCAAAGTCGCTGGAGATCATCGAAAACGATCCCGAGCAGCTTGCCGCCGTGCGCGGCATCACGCGGAAAAAAGCCCTTGAAATTTCGGAGGCATACAAAAAACAGGCAGAGCTGCGCCGTATTCTTGCGTTTCTCGCAAATTACGGCGGCCGTCCCGCAGTCGCGCTGCGGCTCTACCGGGCATACGGCAGCGACGCGCTTGGGCTTCTTGAAGAAAATCCCTACGCCATTACGGGCGAGGCCGTCGGCGCGAGCTTTGCCGAGGCGGACGAACTGGCAAGGAGGATGGGCTTTGAAGAAGACAGTCCCGAGCGCGTCGCCGCCGCGGCGACCTATGAACTGCGTCACAACGCCTTCAACGGGCACAGTTTTATTCCGGCTGACAAGCTTGTCGCGGCGACCTGCGAACTGATCGATGTGGACGCGCAGTCCGTCGAGGAGGCGCTCGACGTGCTTGTGGACAGCGGCGACATTGTCCGGACGCTCATTGCCGAGCGGGATGCCTGCTATCTTGCTCCGTTCTATGAGGCGGAGCGCTATACCGCCGAGCGCATCAAAAAAATGGCCGGGGCAAAGCCCGGCACAAAAAAGAATGTGGAGAAACTGATCGCCGAGATCGAAAGCGAGCAGTCCGTGACCTATGCGGAGCTTCAGCGCTTTTCGCTGCGCGTTGCCGCCGAGCGGCAGATCATGGTGCTCACAGGCGGCCCCGGCACCGGCAAGACGACGACGGTGCGCGCCATCGTTTCATTATATGATAAAATGGGACTCAAGACGATGCTCGCCGCGCCAACGGGACGCGCCGCCAAGCGCATGAGCGAGCTGACCGGGCGTGAGGCCGCGACCGTCCACCGTCTGCTGGAGGCCGGTCCCCCGGTCGATGGGGACGGCATGGTTTTTCACCGGGATGAGGAACAGCCGCTTGCGTGCGACGCGGTGATCTTAGACGAGTGCTCCATGGTGGACATTCTGCTGATGGCAGCGCTTCTGCGCGCGATGCCGGAAAAGTGCCGCCTCGTCTTGGTCGGGGACGCAGATCAGCTTCCGAGCGTCGGCCCGGGCAATGTCTTTTTGGATATCATCCGCAGCAACACGGTCGAAACGGTCCGGCTGACGGAGATCTTTCGGCAGGGGAATGCGAGCCGAATCGTCGCGAATGCCCACCAGATCATCCGCGGCGACTACCCGGAGCTGCGCGCAAATACCAGCGACTCGGACTTTTTCTTCCTCAAGCGCACCGCGCCTGCCGCCGCTGTGCAGACGGTCTGCGAGCTCTGCGCCCAGCGCCTGCCGAAGAACATGGGCATTCCGCCCATGGACATTCAGGTACTCAGCCCGACACGCAGGGGGGAAACAGGGACGCGGAATCTCAACGCCGTCCTGCAGCGGGTGCTCAATCCCCCCGCGCCGAACAAAAAAGAGAAAAAATATGGCGAAATCTCCTTTCGCGAGGGCGACAGGGTGATGCAAATCCGAAACAATTATGATATAATATGGGCAAAACCAGAACGGGTCACGTTTATGACGGACGGATTGCCCGTCATCGAGATGGGGGAAAAGCCGGAACGGGGCACCGGTATTTATAACGGCGACGTCGGCGTCATCGCGGCGATCGATGACGAAAACGAGACGATGACGATCCTCTATGACGACCGCTTAGCTGCCTACGGATTCGATATGCTCTCCGAGCTGGAGCATGCGTTTGCGATGACCGTACATAAAGCCCAGGGCAGTGAGTACCGCGCGGTGGTCCTGATGGCGCTTGACGGTCCGCCGCAGCTCATGAGCCGCAGCATCCTCTACACCGCCGTCACGCGCGCGCGGGAGCTTCTCATCGTTGTCGGCAGCGACACCACCGTTTACAACATGATCGGAAACCATAAGGTTACCAGACGATACAGCGGCCTGCGGGCCAGACTGACAGAGTAGTTGGCTCTTATCGAAAGGACGGGTACGACCATGAATGTTTTTTCGGCACTGCTGGACCTCCTCTTTCCGCCGCGCTGCGCGTTCTGCAATCACATCCTCAAGGGGAATGAGCGCGGGATGTGCAAAACCTGCGCCGGGAGCATCAGCCGTACGGAAAACGGCGGAATGCGCACGGGGGAGTATTTCTCTGTCTGTGTCTCTCCGCTCATTTATGAAAAGTCGGTGCGTGACGCGATACTCCGCTTCAAATTTCGCGACGCGACGGGTTATGCCGAGCTTTTCGGGGAGCTGATGGCGGAGACGATCCGAGAAACACTTGCCGGACGCTACGAGCTTGTGACCTGGGTGCCGCTGTCCCAAAAGCGCCTGAAAAAACGCGGTTACGATCAAGCAATGCTGCTGGCGATGTCGACGATGCTGAAGCTGGACGACGCGCCGGTAGAGCTCTTGAAAAAACACACGGATGTGCCCGCACAGTCCGGCGTCGGATCGCCGGAAAAACGCCGGGCGAATATCAGCGGTGTCTATGCCGTCACGGACGAAGAACTGGTGCGCGGCAGACGCATCCTGCTCATCGATGACATCATCACCACAGGTGCGACCCTCTCGGAGTGCGCCCGGACCCTGCGCGCTGCCGGTGCGGAGGACGTTGTCTGCTGCACGCTTGCGCAGACGATCCCGGAAAATCAACCGACAGAGCAGCCTTCGTTATAAAAATCAAAAAAGCCGTCAACAATCCTGCTGACAGCGTTTTGGCCGCATCTGCGGCGTTAGTCCGAATATTTGAGGTGGAATTATGGCCTTTTTTGAAAGAGATATTGCGATCGATCTCGGGACCTCCAGCATCATTGTTTATGTCAGCGGCAAGGGCGTCACCCTCCGCGAGCCGACGGTCGTCGCGGTGGACAAGCACAGCGGCAGGCTTCTCAAGGTCGGTGAGGATGCACAGAAGATGCTTGGCCGCACACCGGCTAACATCGTTTCCATTTATCCGATCTCGAACGGCGTCATCTCAGACTATGACATGACGGTCCGTATGCTGGGCGAACTCATTCAGCGAGTGACCTCTTCAAGCATGTTCAAGCCGCGTATCATCATCTGTGTGCCGGGCAGCATCTCGGGCGTTGAGGAGCGCGCGACCATTGACGCCGGCATCGAAGCCGGTGCGCGCAAGGTCTACCTCGTCGAGAGCAGTGTTGCCGCGGCACTCGGCGCGGGCGCAGATGTCTCAAAGCCGGACGGAAATCTCGTCGTCGATATCGGCGGCGGTACGACTGAAGTCGGCGTCGTGTCCCTCAACGGCGTTGTAGAGAGCGAATCCATCAAGACCGCCGGCAATGCATTTGACGAAGCGATCGTCAAATACATACGCCGGAAGCACAATCTGCTCGTCGGTCTGCGTACGGCAGAGGAGGCAAAGCTGCGTATCGGCAGCGCCTATCCCGTTCAGGACCCGCAGACGGAGGAGGTAAAGGGCCGCTGTCTGATGACGGGCCTTCCGCGCGCTGTGACGATCGACACGAATGATGTGGCCGAGGCACTGGTAGACCCGATCACGGAGATTCTGGACGCTGTGCAGGCCGTTTTGGAGCGCACACCGCCAGAGCTGGTGGCGGACATCAGCCAAAACGGGATCATTCTCTGCGGCGGCGGCAGCCTTGTGCCGGGCATCGACAAGATCATCAACGCCAAGACGGGCATCAAGGTACGCACGATGGACGACCCGGTCTCCTGTGTCGCTTATGGCGCGGGCAAGATGCTCTCCCGTCTGAACGAAATGGATGACGGCATGATAAACCTCGCAAGAAAGCGGCAAATGAAGTGATATTCTCCCCGGATAAGATCCGAGGTTTTCCCGCTCGTTTTCATAATGGTTTCAGTCGGCGAGATCTTCACATTGTTTTATGTCAAAAATCTCCCGAATCGTCATGCAAGCTTAATCCTATCATTTTATCAACAGGGAGCGTAAAGCAAATTCCGTGAGCAGGCGTATTCACGCCTGCTCTATCTTTAACCGCAAGCATGATTTTGTCGGCGATCGTCGCGCTGGTGAGGCAAAGCACGATCTCCTTTTCCTTATCGATGGTTATCCCCATAAAGACCTGATGCGAGGGGGCGTTGCCGCGGGCATTTAGAATTGTGGCTCCGCTTGCGCCATGTTCGCGGGTGATTTCGATTATCTCGTCAGCATGTCCAGCGTTGATGATAATAAATAGCGATCTCAAATTATTCTGTTCCATCATAGTATACCTTTCTTCCATGCACTCAGTACGAGAGTTTATCGACCGGTACTGTAAATGCTATTCCGGTGTTTGGGTCCTTAAATCTAAATTTGTCGGTCAGCATTTCCAGCACATCTTGAAGCCTTTTATCAGCGATCAGACAGGTGATCACTACCTTTACATCGTCAGTTACAAAGCCGAACAGATTCATTGCAGACCCACACATGCCGGCGGTGCCTTTGCCATACAGCGTGTTGACAACATGCGCCCCATGGTCTGATAGCTGCGCGATCAGCGCGTCCTTATATTTTCTTCCGGATATCAAAACCAAGAAGGATATTCCGGAATTTTCATCCTTATTCGTTTCCATACGCGCCTCCATTCTGTTTTTTGACGGAACTATCGTCCGGATCTCCAATTTTTTCACACGATACGCGGCCATCTGTAATGAGGCAAACCAGATCGTCTAATTCCTCGTCGGCGATCTGTACAAAGTTCTTTTCAACATACTTCACACGGGCGTTGTATATCATACCGAGCGTCTGAACGGCAATAAGGGGAGTAACGGAAACAAAGGCAATGATCCCGAAGCCGTTGACGAGAATTGATTGGGCATCGGACCCCGCGGTTCTGCTAACTGCCTGCGCGATGCCTAATGTGAGCGGTGTGAGAAAAGCCGAGGTAAGAGCACCACCTGTCACGCCGCCGGAGTCAAACGCAAGACTGACAAAAAGCCGAGGCGTGAATGCCATCATAATAAGCGCAACCGCATAGAGCGGTACAAGGAACCACAGTATGTTTGTCTGCGTTAATATTTTTACGATCGACAACACCGACGCCGCGCCTATCCCGATCGCCAGAGTAAGGCGTATCGTCAACTTATTAATATGGCCGTTCGTGATCTCCTCAAGCTGTTCTCCGAGAACGGTAACAGCGGGCTCAGAGAGGGTGATCGCGGCTCCAAGCACAAAACCAATGACGAGCAGGATCCATTTAAACCATTCCGGCCGCGAGCTGTCAAGAAAAACCTTGCCGATGTATTCACCCGCAAAAGCAAATCCATAATCAATACCGGAGAGGAATATCAGCAGGCCAAGGAATACCGGAACGGCACCTGCGAGTATGGTAAGAACCTCTTTCCGATTCAGCTTGACAAAGAAAAGCTGGAATGGGATAAACATCACAATGACGGGCAAGAGCGCAAAAGCCACATCTCCGGTGTTTGATAATATAATATCCGCGAGACCTTTTGAAGCTCCGGGGTTATACACACCGGCAGGCGGAAGCGTGCCCCCGTTTGCCGCTTTTAGAATGATTCCGTATATAAAAAGTGCAAGAATAGGGCCTACAGACGCGATCCCGATAATCCCGAACGCGTCGTCATTGGACTTGTGCTTAGACATGGTAACCGACACGCCGAGTCCCAGCGCAAGAATGAAAGGAACCGAAACGTCGCCGGTTGTCGCGCCGCTGCCGTCAAAGGCGAGAGCGATAAATTCCTCAGGAACAAAAAATACCATAATGAATAAAGCAATATACAGCATTGCGAATATAAGCTTTATGTTCAGGTCTTTGATAATTCGGTAAAGAGCAAAGCCCACAAAAATGCCGATACCGACACTCATTATACAGATAAATACCCTCGTATCAACAATTTCAAAGATCATATGCGTTTGTTTTGCGAGCACAGCCAAGGCGGGCTCTGCAACTGTTGATAAAAATCCGAACAGAAAACCAACAGATATGATAAATATTGTTTTTTTAATTTTTGCCAGTGATTCTCCAACCAGCTTCCCAATAGGCAGAATGCTGATATCAAGTCCAACAAGAAACAGCACCTGACCTAGCACGACGCAGACATAGCCGACAAACAGCTTTTGATATTCACCCATGCTATCCATCGGGGCAATAAAACCACACACAACTATTATGATGGCCGCAAGCGGAAGAGAGGACAGAAATACCTCTTTTAATACTCTAAATAGTTTCATATTTTACACCCGTAGATAATTTTTGTGTTTACTTAGATATCATCAACCATACCCGTCCATCCTTTGAAGCTGGGCGTTAGACACGATTCTGTCTATAAGCATGCGGAGTAACTTTAGCAGCAGACTGCCATATTACACCGCCAAAAGTGTTGCATTTATTTTATCACGTAAAAGAGAAAATGGCTATGGCTATTCGATGATCATATCGAGTGGCTTTTTTTGTACATTTTGCACGGATGGATCCACTGCAGTCCTGTACGAGATGAGGGGTTTACTTCTGCGTTCACATCCGGCGTATTCAAACGATCTACAACTGCATAGCTGCAATGGGTGAAAAGTTCGAAATCGGATGAAAAAACGGCATAGCCGTGATGAGCGACTATGCCGTTTTTTTATGGGTATTCGATCCCTATAGCAGTCCGCCATTAGACGGACTTTTTTAAATCATAGGGTCAGACACGGGTTTCCTCGCCTTGCGGCGCGGTTGTTTTCGCTGTTGCAATTTTGGCCCGGAGCCAGTTGAGAACGTCGCTCCAGACGGCTTCGCGATCAAGCTCGTTGAGGATCTCGTGGCGGTCGTTGTGGTAGAGCTTGAGCGTCACATCCGAAAGCCCCGCCGAAAGGAAGGAATTGTACGCACGAAGCACGCCCTTGCCGTATTCGCCGACCGGATCCTCGTCGCCGGAGATGAAGTAGACCGGCAGATCCGGATTCATGCGCGCAAGGTTTTTGGGATTGGAAAGGTATTTGACGCCCGTGAGCATATCGCGGAAAACGCCGACCGAGGCGCAGTAACCGCAGAGCGGATCGGCTATGTAGCGGTCAACATTTTCTTCGTTGCGGGAAAGCCAGTCGAACTCTGTGCGTGCGGGCTTGTAGTGGTTGTTGTATCCGGCAAAGGCAAAGTCGTTGAATTTTTTGCTCTTGTAGGAAGCGCCGTGACGGCGGATAAGCGCGTTGGCAAGTGCCAGACCGCCGTTTACCGTGAGCGCGTTTTGCTGACCGGTGCCGCTGAGAATGACGCCGTCCGGACCGTCGTGGTAGCGGATGATGTAAGTGCGGGTCAGGAAACTGCCCATGGAGTGCCCAAGAATGAAGATGGGCAGGGAATAATATTGTTCGCGCAGACGCTCATAGAGCTTTCGCATGTCGCCAACGACAAGCTCCCAGCCGCCGTGTTCACCGAAGTAGCCGAGCTCCTCGGGCTTCGCGACGCTCTGGCCGTGCCCCAGATGGTCGTTGCCCGCGACGACAAAGCCATTTGAAGCGAGATACTGCGCGAAATCATCGTACCGGTTAATGTGCTCGGCAATTCCATGGCAGAGCTGCACTACGCCGATCGGCGCACCGTCCGGCAGCCACTGACGGACGTAGATCGAATTTTTACAGTCGCAGGAGGGAAAACGGAATTCATGTAGTATAGGCATCGTCAGCACCTCTTTGCAGATATTGATTGCGTATCGCTTGCTACGATTTTATATTTTTTCGAATGCAAAGTCAACGGTGTGAGCCTGCTTGAGCAGAAAGTTTACAATCGTTCATTCCGGGATCGGGATCTGCATGATTTCAAGTCCCTGTCGCATGGCGTACAGCAGCGTGTTCATAGTGCCGCCGGGCCGGCCGGAATAGGCGGCGATGAGAATGGTGGCGCTATCGACCATGTAGCGGTTGCGGCGCATCATGCAGTCCGGCGTGTAGCTGCGGCAGACAAGCGTGTGGTAGTCGCACTCGGTCACAAGACGGTCATAGCGCCGGCGCAGCGACGCGCTCCAGCCGCGGGACTGACCTTCCCACGGGATCGCCGCTTCAAGCGTCACATCGCTGTGCTCTGCGCGCAGAGCCAGCACCGCCTCGCAGAAGTACATATCACAGCCGGTCGCCATTCCACAGAGATAGTGCCGGACACCGCTGCGGTAGACGGCCTCCACGGCGTCTGACAGCTCACTTTTGAGTTTTAAACAGCGCGGATCCGTTTCGTTTTCACCCCAGGGGAGCTTTTCGATGCGGTGGCCTGTGAACGCGCAGGCTGCTTGCGTTTCCTCCATACTTGCCTCCACCAATTGATTTCACAGACAGTTTACTATCTTTTAAACGCGATGTCAAAAATTCGACGCAGTTTTGTCATAATTCCGAAAAGAGCGGGCAATACTACTGAGCGAACCGAAAAGTTGTTCAAAAGCTTTTGGAGGTATGTAAAATGAAGAGATTTGTCCGCGCCGCCGTGCTCTCGGCGGCGGTCGCCGCAACACTGCTTGCCGGCTGCGGAACCAAGACAGCCACCCCGACGCCCAGCGCCAACGTTCCTGTCGTTTCCGAGAGCCCGGCTATCGAATCACCGGATATCAGCGCGCTTGTCAGTCCTGTGGTCTCGGCAATGCCCTCGACAAGTCCCGCACCGAGTGCGGATACGAGTGAGGACCCGGGCACTTCGCCCGCCGCGTGAGCGCGATAAAAAAGACGGACGCATTTGGAGCGTTCACTTAGGGATTATTGAAAACAACGATAATTTTTGAGTGACGTCCTCAAGCGGTGCCAACAGAAAGACCACACAACTGACTACAATGTCGGCTGTGTGGTCT
>JBMNPV010000021.1:0-31971 GCA_050943775.1 Oscillospiraceae bacterium | reverse complement strand
TTGTTCAGTTTTGAGGGTGCAGAAAGCGGCCTCAGCGGAGTCATAAGGCCCGATGGTCAAGTGGTTAAGACGGGGGCCTCTCACGCCCCAATCGGGAGTTCGACTCTCCCTCGGGTCACCACAATTTAATATCTTAATATCGCGTATTTGACTACGGTCATTTACTAAGTTGGTGCTTATATTGATGAGGGTCCACCCGTTCCCATTCCGAACACGGAAGTTAAGCTCATCTATGCCGACGATACTTGTCTGGAGACGGACCGGGAAAATAGGTCAGTGCCAACATAACAGCTCTGCTTTTGCAGAGCTGTTTTTTTTCATCTATTTTATCACCTCGACTTAGACGCCAAGAGATTTTTTGTGAAATATAGCAAATCATTAAAAAAATGATTGTAAAGTTTAGGATTACATAATATAATGTCTTTCGTTGTGGAGTAGTAATAATTTACTGAATTACAGTTTGAAATATTGAAGGTACTACATTCGAAAGGTCTGATATCCTTATGGCTTTTGAAGCGTCAACGCAGATTGCCCAGACTTACTGTGACTATATTATGAAACTCGCGGGCGTATTGAATGCGAACGTCGTGTTCGAGGATGGGGAAATAACGGAGATACATATTCTTGCTGACACGAACCGTACGCCGAAGCAGATCGTCAGAGACGTGCAGTCTCTCTTTATGGCGCAGTTTCATCGTGAGGTTGATCATAAAATCATCAGTGTGGCGCAGATCGACTATGATGTTAGAGAAACGAGTAAACCGAGTTCCCGTTTCGTGATCGAGTCGCTATTGGTTGCGAAGAAAAAGAATGAAACGGATGTTGAAGTGACACTCTCACTTGACGGCAAAGCCTTCACCGGCCGTCAAACGACCATGACTGATCCCTATGATACTTTTAGAGGAATCTCCGTTGCAACGCTTGCTGCCGTTTTACAGGCCTCCGACCATATTAAGACCTACTCTGTGCTTGACGTACGGTTCTTGGATATGGCGGGTGAGCGTATGGCGGTGGTTTGCATTACTCTGACACCGGACGGCGCACGCGCCAGTCGATATTCCGGTACGGCATTTACCGCGGGAGACGACGGCGTTGCCGTCGTGAAAGCAACTCTCGATTCGATCAATCGTATCGTTGGACACAATTGATCGACTGAAATCGGAAAAAACGGATTCGCAATTGAGCGAAGCGGATACAGCCTGTTTATTAGCGGAGAACAGAGTCCGTAATAGGAGGCTACACCGTAATGAAGAAGACTTCTCTCATCACTGCTCTGACAGCACTTGTTTCGATCATCGCATCTGCTGGCGCACTTTTTTCTTGGAAATAAGTAAGTATTAAATGCAATATTTCCTGTTGCGAATCCGTTTTTTAAGCGTACACTCTACAAGAAAGATAGAAGTCAACATGAATAGAACTGCGAAATTATATGCAATCTCTGTAGCAACTGTGGGAAGCCTGCTTGGGGCTTACTGCACTGCTTATACTGTGAATAATATAAAGACTGCTTCGGACAGCCGCTCGATATTGACGAGAATACTGCTCCTTTTTATTCTCTGTTACTTCTGTAGGTGTTTTCCTATCTATCTACAGCGCGACCTGGCGATCGATATGGGCTTTATAAGTTATTATGCGACGGTGCTGTGCGTTGGACCCCAGGCAGCAGCTGCGATTATTTTTATAAGCTCGTTTATTATTGTGGAGCATTCCCCGGATAAGACCAAAAAAATAATCACTTTTTTTAATACACCTTTGCTGAAATCCATGTTTAACAATGCGAATTTCTGCATTTCGGTTTATTGCGGTGGTCTCATCTATCAGAGGACTGGTGGCGTGATTGCGGATCTAAGTATCCCAGACATTATCATACCCTCAATGATGATGCTCTTTGTTACAATGGCCATCAATAGCATACTGCTGATCGTCCTTTTTAAAATTAGTTCCGACATACCGTTCTTTAGTTCCTTTGTAAAGAATTTGCTTGAATTCTTGCCGAGTATGATTGCTGCTGCACCGATCGGATACTTCATTGCACGCTTTCAGACAATGGATAACGGTGAATATCTTGTGCTCTTTTTTGTACTCCCGCTTCTGCTCGCACGCTATGCCTTTTCGCTTTACATCGAGTCAAAGCGCAACTATTACGTTATGCTAAAAACGCTGACGCTTGCGATCGAAGCGAAGGATGAATACACCTGCGGCCATTCTCAACGCGTTGAGGAATATGCCAGCAGGATCGCAACGGAGATGAATCTCTCCAAATCCAGAATTGAAAATCTCCGTGTGGCGGCCCTTCTGCACGACGTAGGCAAAATCGGTATTGACGAGAGTATCCTCAATAAGCCGACGAAACTGACTCCGATCGAGCGCAAGCAGATCGAAAGGCATCCGCAGATCAGCGTAGATATTCTGAAAGAAGTGAATCTTTCGCCGATCGTTTTTCAAATCATACTGCATCACCATGAGCGCTACGACGGGCGGGGCTACCCCTCCGGCATGGGGGGCAGTGCGCTCCCAATCGAAGTCTATATTCTGAGTGTTGCGGATACGTATGATGCAATTACGAGCACCCGCCCTTACAGTTATGGCAGTTCGCCGGAACGAGCGAAGGAAATCATTATGGAGGAATCCGGCGCACAGTTCCATCCCGCCGTGGTAGAGGCTTTCCTGCGGGCCTTTGATGCGGGAAAAATGACACTCGTGGACCGCAAACCGGAGTCTGTGATGCTCAGCGTCTGATAGGAGTGCCTATGTTACTTTTGACTGGACTGATCGTGGGGCTTGCCGTCGGCGCCCTGCGGGGAGGAGATTTGTTCCGGCTTGGAACACTGCGGGGATTGTGGTTTGCGATCGCATCTCTCGTGCTGGATCCCCTGCTGCATGCGCTGCCGGATATGGCGCTCTGGCCGAAGGGCATTCTTACGACGGCTTGCTATTTCTGCATTCTAATGTTCATTTATACCAACCGGCAGTACACCGCGGCCGCCGTTTTTCTCGGCGGGGGAACGCTTTGCAACTATGCGGTGCGCGCGGCAAACGCATTCCGGATGCCGGTTTCAGCAAAAGCACTTGAAGTCTACGAGGGGCTGACGGCGCAGGAGGTCCTTACAAAGCGCGCTGACTACTTCATCGCGGACGAGCATGCGCGGCTGCTGCCGCTGGGGGATGTCCTCTATCTGCCGGTACCGGGACTCGGCGGTTTTGCCAGTGTTGGCGACATTTTGCTGGCACTCGGCGTTTGTCTGCTTGTGATCGCGGCTATGGGAAAAAACCAGAGACAAAATGAAAGCACGGAGCGGTGAACTCCGTGCTTTTTCTGTGCGTTTATACCGGCTGAGATTTATGAAGGCTGTTCGCCGGAAATGCGGCCTTCGGTGATGATCGACAGTCCGTCGAGCAAGTCGCCTATGAGTGCAAAATAGACTTCTGGCGGCGGACAGGGCGACTCGTCCAGCCACTTGATGATCGTTGTCAGTGAAATTTCCGCATAATAACGTGTGAGCCGATCGAGCCGGTCCGGTTCCGGGTACGCCTCCTCAAGCCATGCTTTGGCTGTCGCTTCAAAGAGCTCCTTGTAGTAATCTCTAAAGGAATTTTGCCCGGTCACGGAGAAAGCGTTTTTATAGAAAACGCGGTTTTCATAGAAATAGGAACATAGATTGCGATAAAGCTCGGGAAAGCTGTCCGGTCCTTCCCGTACAGACAGCTCAATAAAATCGTGATAGAAGATCCAGTTGACGAGATCGTATTTATCCTTGAAATGGTAATAAAAGCTTTTCCGGTGCATCCCGCAGGCCTCGCAGATATCCGAGACGCTGATTTTGCAAAAAGGAGTTGTCTCCATGAGCTGTTTCATCGTTGCGGCAAGCGCACGTTTGGTGATATTCGATTCGGACATGGATACACCCCCCTTTTCGGAAACACAACGCTCCTATTGTACCACGGCTGAAAGGAGCAGTTCAAGCATATTCCGCAAATTTACACCGCTCTCTCAGCCTGCGCTGTCTCCGGCGAGCGCAAGGACGACATGCGAACACAGGAGCATCCCGGCGCTTGCGGTGACCCAGACAAGGCTGCCGGGAACGCTCCTGCGGCCCGGAGGCGGCTCCTCCACATCCGCAGGCCTCATCGCAGGCTCCGCGCTGTAAACGACCGGCAGATGCACGATGCCGCGCTTACGCAGTTCCTTGCGCACGACGCGGGCCAGCGGGTCGCCCTCGGTTTTGGAGATGTCCGTGAGCGTGAGGGCTTCGGCATTTTTTTTGTTGCCCGCGCCGAGGGCAGATACGATTGGAATGGCGAGCTGTTGCGCGGTTTCAATGAGATCGAGCTTGCAGGCGACAAGGTCGATACAATCAACGATGTAATCATAATGACGGTCAAAGAATCGGTCCCTTGTTGCGGTCTCGTAGCGCGCGACAAGCGGGCGTACCTCCGCGTCCGGATTGATGTCCCGAACACGGTCGGCCATGATTTCCGCTTTCGGACGGCCGACGCTCGAACTGAGCGCGACGAGCTGGCGGTTGATGTTGCTCTCGCCCACCGTGTCCTGATCGACCAGCGTGAGCGAACCAACACCAGAGCGCGCAAGTCCTTCAGCACACCAGCTTCCGACGCCGCCGAGTCCAAAAACGATCACACTGCTGCTGCGGAGCCGCTCCATGGCGGCGGGGCCGAGGAGCATTTCTTCCCGTAAAAAGCGTTCTGACATAAATTGTTCCTCCACGAAAAATGCGGCGCGGCATATTGCCGCGCCGCGTACTGCGTTTTTCGGAGTCTTACTTGACGAGCTTCGCTGTTCTGCCTTCGGTGACCTCGTAGTTCTTGAGGAGAGCGTCTCTCCATTCGGAGAAGTCCGCACTGCGCTTGGCATCCTCAGCGAGCTTATAGCGATACAGCTCGCCCGGGCCGACATAGTACATGACGTGGTAGCCCGCGTAACTGTTGGAAGCTTCCCCGTAGATAACGCCTGTGTCGCCGGGCTTACGGGAGGCATCGAAGCACCAATCTTCAAAGTTACTGACCATCTGACCCTTGTAGATATTCTCATAGAGTCCGCCGTTTTCCTTTGAACCGGCATCCTCGCTGTCCGCCTTGGCAAGCGCTGCAAAGCTGTCCTCGGTCTTGTCGCCGGATCTCCACTTGGCGAGCTCGGCGTCGGCCTTTTCCTTTGCGGCGGACTTGGCTTCATCCGTGTAATTACCGTCGGAGTCTGCGGCGGCCTTAAAGAGGATGTGACGGACATTCTGGGTGTAGTAGTCGTTTGTTTCACGGGAGACGTAGTACAGCGCGTAGTAGCCCTTGTCGGTCTTGATGACCGTGGTGTCGCCGGCCTTGCGGGAGGCGTCCTTGAGCCAAGTTGCGTAGTCGGAATTGAGAGATCTGCCCTGCGTGGTGCTCTCGGAGACATCGGAGCCGGAGGCTTCCTTGGCGGCGGCCTTGAAGTCGTCCACCGTTGCTGCGGCCGCGGCAACGCCGTCTGCCTTCGCTTTTGCCTCAGCCATCAGCTCGTCGGCAGAAGGTGAGGGGGATGCAGAGGGAGCGGCGGAAACGTCCGATTCGGAAGCGGGATGGGAAACGGCAACATCGGTCTCGGAAGCGGCGCTGCTGCTGTCACCCGACGTGCTGGCTTCACCGCTCGCAAAATAGCTGACGTAGGTGAAGCTGTCGAGATCATCCTTGTTCTGTTCGTAATAGGCTTTCAGATCATCTTCCGTGTATGTGAGGGATTTTTCCTTCTCGGCGCTGTAACTCTGGGCGATGTAGCTCTTCGTAATCAGGTCTTTTGCCATATCGACCGTGCAGCCCTTGCCGTAGAGAGAGGCGAGGTAGGCGTTGGCCGAGGAGTAGTCGCTGGTCTTATAGCTTGTCTCAATGCCCGCAAGCGTGTCATCGAGCGACTTCTGGTCGTCTTCGTTGAGTTTGAAGCCGACCTTCTCGGCTTCGGCGTTCATTGCGGTGATCTCATGGATCTGCGTTTTTACGGTATCCTTGAAGTATTCTTCCCATGTCTTGCCCTCCGAGAGTGCACAGTCCTGGCTGGAATACGGCTTTGTAGTATCAAGACCCAGATAAGAGAGATACTGGCTGTTCTGGTTGATGAAGTTGTTAACATAGGATTTATAGAAGAAGTTGTATTCGGCTGCACTGTAGCTGACGTCGCCGACCTTCAACGCCGTAAAGTGGCTGTAGAAAAAGCCGGAACTGACCAGAAGGGATGTGGCGAGGATGAGGAGAACGACGATCCAGACGGTAAGCTTGATGCGGGCGGTGCGCTTTGCGGCTTTTTCAGCTTTCTGCTGGGCGATCTGGCGCTTTTCGATGCCCTGTTCACGCTGTTGCTGGCGAATCTTCTTCTGCGTTGATGCACTCATATTTTGGTATCATTCCTTTTCTTCTTGATGACTGCGGAGAATTGCCTCGTTATTTCGATAATTCAAGCTATTATACTGCATTTGTCAGCCGGTTTCAAGAGTAACGTAAAAACGCCGCACAAATCGGGTCGGAAAAGGTTCAGAAACGCCGCTTATCCGGCTCTGTGAGGCGCTCCCGCAGACGCTTCTGCCGTTCCTCGGACAGTCCGCAGGCCGATAGATAGGCAGGAATGTCCCCGTAGTGTTCGCGCAGATAGGCAAGCAGGCGGAGCATATTCTCTGGCTGCGTTGCAAAAAACGGATCGTCCGTCGAGGCAATGCGACCGCTGCGGCAGAGCTCTTCGACAAAGGGCGAGAGATAGATGCGGCTGAGAGAGTAGTCCGCGGCGGTATCTTCGGCTGTGACGCCGCAGAGGGATAGGAGCATCGCTGCGATGATGCCGGTCCGGTCCTTGCCGGTCGCGCAATGAAAGAGGGTACAGCCGGAGCTGTCGTCGAGCGCCGTGAGCACGGCGCACATCCAGTCTTTTGAATTTTCGACCATACGGATGTAGTGGTCGGCCCAGGAGAATGTCCGCCCGTCCAGAGCTTCGCCCCGCGCGGCAGTCCTGTCATAGAGCGGGACAGCCGTGTAACTGATCCATGGCTGCTGGGCGAGCACGTCCGGTGTCCTTGCCCGCTCCGCTTCCGAGCGCAGGTCGACCACCGACGTCAGGCCGTAACGCCGCAGAAAGCGCAGATCGGCCTCCGACAGCATCGCGGGGACATCCGAGCGCAGAAAAACGCCGCAGCGCGTTACACCTCCGCCGGCCGCGTAGCCGCCGAGGTCCCGCGCATTGAGAAGACCGTCGAGCGGCAGGTGCCTGTATGCCTGCATAGAATCCATCCTCCTCAGAACTGCTTTTTCTCATGTTACCACAGAAAGTGCCAGACGGGAATAGAATCGAAACCGCAAATTTCAGTTATAATTATCTCGCATTTCTTCTTGACAAATGCACATGCTTGTGCATAACTCTGTGGGAAGTGTTCAAAAATCGTATCATTCTCGGCACAAAAAGCGGACACGACGGGCAAAACAGCAAGCAAAACTGCCGCCTTGCGCCGATCGGACACCTGTGCTACAATAGAAACACATTTCTCGCAAGACATCAATAAAGGCAAGGGCAGACGTTTGAAGAGCAACAATTCGCGCAAACCGAAAAAGAAAACACATTCCGGCGGACGAGTCCTGCTCAGCTTGCTGCTCCTGCTCGCGCTCGCGCTGCTGGACAGCCGTTTCCGCATCGTCACCACGGAATACGAGCTTGCATATGCAAATCTTCCGCAGAGCTTTGACGGAATGCGAATCGTGCAGATCTCGGATTTTCACCTCACAGAGCTGGGAAAGGACAACGTGCGTCTGACTGCCGCCGTCGCGGCAGCGTCGCCGGATGTGATCTTGCTGACGGGCGATTTTATAAACCAGAGCAGTACGCCGACAAACGGCGCGCAGACGAAAGCGCTTCGCCCGTTCCTCATTTCGCTCATGCAGATCGCACCGTGCTACTATGTCACCGGCAACAACGAGTGGGCGAGCACGGAGATGAACGTCCTACCGCAAATGCTTAAGGAGATCGGCGTCTGCCGTCTAAAGGACAGCAGCGTCCTGCTTGAAAGAAACGGCGAGAGCATCGTCCTTGCGGGCGTTGACGATCCGAACGGTCCGGCGGACCAGATCCGGCCGGACGCTTTCTGCGCAAAGCTTGCTGAAAAATACCCCGGGAAGTTTAAGCTGCTGCTTGCGCACAGAAACGACTTTCCCGAAAAATACCCCGAGCTGCCGGTCGATCTCATCGTCTGCGGGCACGCGCACGGAGGCGTCGTGCGGCTGCCGTTCATCGGCGGACTGCTTGGCTCCGGCTATACCTTTTTCCCGAAGTATGACGCCGGACTTTACCATTCCGGCAGCTATGCGATGATCGTTTCGCGCGGCGTCGGCAACGGGGAGAAGATGCTTCCGCGCTTTCTCAACAACCCCCAGCTTGTCTCCATCACTCTGCACAAAAAATAATCGAGAAAAAGTATGCATAAGACAAGCGCTCCTGCATATAGTTATAGAGTACGCAATTTTGCAGTGACTTTTCTTCGAGGGGGCGTGGAAATGGGAGAGGACATTGACGATCTCATTTACGGGGATACGGAAACGATACCGAGTGAACGGTAAAAAGGTCCCGAAAAAGACTTTTTGAGTCTTTTTCGGGACCTTTTTCAAAACGGAAGAGACGGGAAACAGTACTTGAGCAGCGCGAAAAGAATGGGAAGAAAGATGGCGGGCAGAAGATTCCCGACCTTGATCTTCCTGTCCGTAAGCATATTCAGACCGATCGCGAAGATCAGAATGGAGCCGATCGTGGACATCTGCAAAATCAGCTCGTCGGACAAAAGCGGTTTGACAAGCTGGGCGAGCAGCGTGATGCCGCCCTGATAGACCAGAACGGGCAGAAGCGAGAGCATGACGCCGAAACCGAGCGAGGCCGAAAGCAGCACAGCGCTGACTCCGTCGAGAACGGATTTCGCAAACAGGACCGCGTGGTCGCCGGAGAGACCGTCCTCCAGAGAGCCTACAATGGCCATCGCGCCGACGCAAAAGAGCATGGAAGCGGTCACGAAGCCCTCCACGAAAGTGCTGCCGGCATAGCTTTCCGGCACGCGCTTTTTCAGCCGGGTTCCCATGTTTTCAAGGCCCTTTTCGATGTTCAGCGCTTCACCGATCACCGCGCCGAGCACGAGCGAAAGAACCATCAGCATGGTGTAGCGCGTCGAGAGCACCCCGTCCGTCAGTTGCAAAAGACCGGAGAGCGCCCCGCCGAGACCGATGAAGACGACCGCAAGGGCGACCGCTTGAAAGATGGTTTGCTCAAAGCGCTTTGGCAGCCCGCTCCGGACCAGAGTGCCGATGATCGAACCGGCGAGGATCGCCGCGCAGTTGACAAGTGTTCCAAGTCCGTGCATGGGCCCCTACCTTTCCACGACGACCGAAGCGTCCCCGGCGCCCCAGCCTTCGATCGGAAGGCGCTGCATCGCGCCGAAGATTTTTGATTTGATGTCCGGATAATCCGCCTCGGCGTCTTTGAGCAGCCGCTTTATCTCGCTGCGCTTTGAATTGCGGTCCGCCGGGCAGGCGTTTTTGACGACCGGCAGGGCCATTTCATCCGCGAGATTTGCGATGCGCTGTTCGCCCGCGTAGATCATCGGACGGATCTGCGTCACATCCGCGCGCGAGAGGTAGGTGACGGGCTTAAAGCAGCTGATGCGTCCCTCAAAGAGCAGGGACATCACGAAGGTCTCCACAGCGTCGTCCATGTGGTGGCCGAGGGCGAGCTTGTTGCAGCCGCGCGATTTGAGCGCGTTGTCGAGCGCGCCGCGGCGCATCTTTGAGCAAAGCGAGCAGGGGTTCTCCTCTTTCCGGATGTCGAATACCACATGGCTGATGTCCGTTTTAACGCGCGTATAGGGGACCTTCAGCCGTCGGCAGAGTTCCGCGACCGGCGTGAAGTCCATTTCGCTGTAGCCCAGCTCGATCGTGAAGGCTTCCAGCTCGAAGGAGTGCGAGTAATAGCGCCGAAGCTGCGCGAGCGCGCACAGGAGCACCAGAGAGTCCTTTCCGCCCGAAACGCCGACCGCGACGCGGTCTCCGTCCTGGATCATGCGGTAGTCGTCAACGCCCTTGCGCACAACGCTTGTAAATGAGTTGATACGATCCAAAATAACACGACCTAAAAATTAAAAATTGAAATGAAGCAAATGGGAGTAAAAAGAAGAAAAACGGAGATAATCAAAGCACTGCCAAACGCCAATCTTTTTTATCGCAAACAGGTGTTGACACAATGCGCGGTGTGTGGTATAAAAATAGAGCACGCTTCTGGAGTGTTTTCACTTATTTTAAATGTATGCGTGTCAAATGTCAAAGTTTTTTGCGGCTTCAAGCGTAAAAGCCGTTCGGGACGGCTAAAGTGTCTGCTTTGCGTCCTGAGATATGAACATTTCAAACATGGAGGCAGAAAAACATGTCCACTTACATGGCAAACGCGGACACCGTCACCCGTAAATGGTATATCATCGACGCGGCGGACAAGCCGATGGGCAAGACGGCCGCTCTGGCTGCGGATATTCTCCGCGGCAAGTTCAAGCCGACGTACACCCCGCATGTCGACTGCGGTGACTACGTCATCATCATCAACGCCGAGAAGGCAAAGCTCACCGGCAAGAAGCTCGAGCAGAAGTACTACTACCATCACACCGGCTATATCGGCAACCTCAAGGCTGTCCAGTACAAGACGCTGATGGCCCAGCGCCCGGAATTCGCGATGCAGCTCGCCGTCAAGGGAATGCTTCAGAAGAACAAGCTCGCGGACAAGCAGCTTACCCGTCTGAAGATCTATCGCGGTGCGGAGCACAAAAATCAGGCGCAGAAGCCCGAAGTCTGGGATCGCTAAAGGAGGTAACGAAAAATGTATCAGAGCAAAAAGCCTTATATGTATGGCACCGGCAGAAGAAAATCCTCCGTCGCGAGAGTGCACCTTTTCCCGGGCGGAACCGGCAAGATCACGATCAACGGCCGCGATATCGACGATTACTTCGGCCTTGACACCCTCAAGCTCATCGTTCGCCAGCCGTTCGGCGCGACCAACACGATGGACAAGTTTGACGTTGAAGCCACCGTCACCGGCGGCGGCGTGACCGGCCAGGCCGGTGCGATCCGCCACGGCATCGCCCGTGCGCTTCTTCTCGTTGACGAAGCCTATCGCCCCGCTCTCAAGGCCGCAGGTTTCCTGACCCGTGACCCGAGAATGAAAGAGCGTAAGAAATACGGTCTCAAAGGCGCACGTCGTGCTCCCCAGTTCTCCAAGAGATAATCGAATACTTCAAAGATATCGGACGATATCCTTTTGCAAAAAAGGCCCGACGCAAGCAGCGTCGGACCTTTTTCATTTTGCGCCGGATTTTTCCGCGACGTCGGGCTGCCTTCTCTCCGCCGAACGAAACGCGCATCGTTCTGCGCATGTTGAATGCCCCTTGCGCGGGAATGGGGAAAGGAGTAAAATAAAAACAGCGGACAGAGCCCCTGCCGCTCAGTATTTATAGAGAGACGAGGATTCTACGATGAAGCTTGGAAAAAAGTTTACAGTCCTTTTGCTCACAGCGGCACTTGTCTGTTCGCTTGCGCCGACGGCATTTGCGGCCCCGGACCCCGTTACCTATGCAGCGGCCGATCTGCTTTATAATGTCACGACCGGCGAGACCTACTATGCGAAAAATGCCGATACGCTCCGCAATCCCGCGAGTATTGTAAAACTTATGACAGCCTATATGGTTTATGACGCCATTGCCGCCGGAACCATCACAAAGAAGAGCCCTGTCACGATCAGCGCGCACGCTGCCGCAATCGCGGCGGACCCGGAAGCTGCGAACGTACCGCTCGTGCGGGGCCAGAGCTATACCGTGGACGAGCTGCTGAGCGCGACGCTCGTTGTATCGGCTTGCGGCGCGGCCTGTGCGCTTGGCGAAAAACTCAGCGGGACGGAGAGCGCCTTTGCCGCGAGCATGACCGCCCGGGCGCAGGCGAACGGATGGAACATGCGCTTTTCGGACGCCTCGGGACTCGACGGCAACAGCCGCGCGACGGCCCGTTCGCTCGCTTTGCTGTCCAGCACGCTGCTCACGAAATACCCGGATGTGCTCTCCTATACCGCGCGAACGAGCTGTACTTTCCGGGGAAAGACCTACCGGACAACGAACTATTTGCTCCCCGGTGGTACATATGCCTATTCCGGCGCGGATGGGCTCAAAACCGGAACGCTGAGTACGGCAGGAAAATGTCTCGTTGCGACTGCTGCACGAAAAAGCCAGCGCCTCGTCGCGGTGGTTCTGGGCGGAGGCAGCGACGACGTCCGCTTTGGCGATGCGATCCGTATGCTCGATAACGGCTTCGCGCGCTCAACCTACCCGACACTGACGCGCTCGAATGCGCGCTTTACGGTGGACGGTACGGCAGCGCCGATCCACGCTTACGTCCTTGAGGGGCGCAGCTTCGTCTGCCTGCGGGATCTCTCGGCGGCACTCGCGGCCTCCGGAAACGGCTATTCGATCAACTGGAACGCTTCGACGAATATCATTACGCTCACGACCGGCGGCAGTGCGGCAGCTATGACCGGGGACTGTCCTGCCACCGCGTCCGTGCCAAAGGGGACGGCGCCTTTCGTGATCAACGGCAGTTCCGCGAGCGTTGAGAGCTACACCGTCAACGGCGTGACCTATGCAGACCTGCGCGCGCTTGCTCCGGCGCTCGGATTCGAGATCGGCTACGACGGAGCGACGAATACCATCGCTCTAAAGGTAAATCCGGCAACCTGGTCGAGAACACAGAAGTGTACGCTCGACGGCAGAGAGATCACATTGAACGTCTACCTCATCCACGACACCGGCTACTACAAGCTGCGTGATGTGGCCTCCGTTATGAGCGGAACGGCCAAGCAGTTTGACGTTGGTTGGGACGGTGCGAGCAACACCATCGCGCTCAAGAGCGGGGTGGCCTACACACCCGTTGGCGGCGAACTGGCGATGGGCGACGGAGCTTTGCGCTTTGCGCAGGCGACAAGCGCCGCCGTGACGCTCGACGGACAGCGGATTGCGCCGGCGGCTTACAACATCGGCGGCAACAACTATTTCCGCCTCCGTGATCTCGGCGCGTTGCTCGGCTTTGGCGTGGACTGGGATGCCTCGACCGGCACGGTCGTCCTCACAAGCGGCGCGGCCACACCCTCGCCGTCACCGACGGCCACGCCCACACCGTCCCCAGCGGTCACTCCCTTGCCTTCACCCGAGATGAGTCCTGCCGCTGTTTCGCCGGCGGCCTGAAAACGCGCAAAGAAGCGCCCAGAGACCTCTTTTGACAGACGAAAGCTCCCGGAAACGCGGCCTGCGCTCCGGGAGCTCTGTTTTTTATTCTGTTGGGCTGATGATGGACTGGGGACCTTCGATCACGCGGCGCAGGTAGATATCCACCCATTCGACAGCCGCCGCTTCATCACGCGCAAGAACGCGGTCGTAGAGCTCGCGCGCCGTTACGCAGATGGGCTCGATGCCGTTGCGCTCGAGAAAGCGCGTGTACATCCCGCCCATGGCTTCGCGGAAAGAATGGTATAAAAGCGGCAGCAGGATGTTGTCGCTGAGAATAGACAGCTCATGGAAAAAATCGAGAATGTCCTCAATGGACTTCTGCGGGTCTGTCTCATGATCCATGCGGTCGAGATAGGGGGCGAGCGCCTTCAGACTCTCGTCGCTGCTTCGTTCGATTACCTGCCGGACCATGAGCTGTTCAATCGCAATGCGCGTTTCGATCAGTGAACGGACCTCACGGCCGTTGAGCTGAAGATTTTTGTAGCGCATGAGCACCACCAGCGTTTCGAGCGAGCCCTTATGAACGTAGTCGGACACAAAGACGCCCTGACGGGGCCGTATTTCAACAAAGCCGCAGCTTTCAAGCTCCGCGATGCCTGCTGTTACAACGGAAAGACTCACGCCCGTACTCTCCACAAGTTCGCGTTCCGGCGGCAGCTTGTCGCCGATTTTCAGCTCACCCGAGAGGATCATGTTTTCCACTTCCTGCACAAAGACCTCTTTCAGCGATGGGGTCGTCAGCTTGCGAAATGCCATTTGTCCGTTCGTCCTTTCTGTAATGGTGAACACATTACAACTCAAATTTCGCAGATATTATACCATTCGTCGGGCGGAAAGTCTAACGGCAGAAGCGCCGACTCCGAAAAAAAGGTCCTAATTTTCGGCACTTCGCTTTGTACAGACCGACCAAAAGAAGATATTGGTAATAATAGTTTTGCGCAAAATGCTTGAATTCGGGGGCTGTTTCTGATAAAAAGGGTCAAAAGGCTTCCTGCGGGGAACCCTTTTTGCTGCTGTTCGTCATACAAAACAGCGTCAAACGCAAAAACACAGGAGAAAGGACATAGTATGACTGTACATAAGAAGCCGCGGATCGCGGCAATTGCCATGGCCCTCGCGCTCTGTCTGTTTTCACAGCCGGCCGCCAATGCGGCATCCGGCTTTTCGGATGTTCCGAAGAACGCATGGTTTTATCAGAATGTGACCGAGCTTGCCGCTGCCGGTGTCGTCAACGGCTACCCGGACGGAAGTTTCCGCCCGGACGGTAGCGTCACGACGGCAGAAGCGCTCAAGCTGATCCTGCTTGCTGCCGGCTATTCGCAGCAGGCCGGAAACTCGAGCCACTGGGCCGCCGGGTACGCTTCGCTCGCGACCTCGACAGGGATGCTCCTGCCGGATGAGGTCAGAAATCTGGACGCCAGCGCATCCCGTCTGATGATCGCGAAACTCACGGCCCAATCGCTGGGGCTGTCGCAGTCTGCGGCAGAGAGCCCGTTTGCGGACGCCCGGAGCGGCTGGGCAACCGCGCTCTACGAGAAAGGCATCATGATCGGCAGCACGGAAAGCGGGCAGAGACTGCTCCTTCCGGCGAATGACATCAAGCGCTCGGAGATCAGCGCCATCGTCTGGCGCGCCCGGAATTACCGTGCACAGCGCACAACGGAGACTTTCGCGTTTTGGGGCCGCAACATTGAAGTGCTCGACGGCGTTGCGAGAAACAACTATACGCCCTCCGCTTTCAGCACCGACGAAAACGGCCGTGTCCATTACAACGGCAGCGGCGTTACGACCCGCCACGGCATCGACGTTTCGCAGTGGCAGGGTGACATCGACTGGAAAAAAGTCAAGGCGTCCGGCGTGGACTTTGCAATTCTCCGCGTTGGCGGGCGGTACTATGGTAAAAACAGCTCCGGCATTTACAGCGACACGACCTTCGTCCAGAACATCCAAGGGGCGACCGCCGCTGGCATTGACGTCGGTGTTTACTTCTTCTCCACGGCAGTCACGCCGGCGGAAGCTGTCGAGGAGGCCAACTATGTTCTCGACAAGATCAAAGGCTATACGATAAAAATGCCCGTGGTCTACGACTGGGAGGTCAACTCGACCGAATACCGGAATTACGGGCTTGACGCGGCGACGCTCAACGCCTGCGCCAACGCTTTCACCGCTCGCGTGCAGGCAGCGGGTTACACCCCGATGATCTACTACAATAACAATATCGGTTACTTTAGCTACGATCTCCGCCGCCTGCCGGATTGTCCGCGCTGGCTCGCAGAATACCATACCACAACGCCGAACATCCCCACGTTCTATTATGATTTCGCCATGTGGCAGTATAGCGACAAAGGCAAGGTGGACGGCATTTCCGGTGGCGTGGATCTCGACATCCAATTTATAAGAAAATGAGAACTGCGGTCTAAGAAAAGAACCGCCGTCCGGTTTTTTGCCGGACGGCGGTTTTTGATTGAACAGGAGGAATCGTCAGTCTCGGCGGCTGCCGCCAACGAGGAGAACAAAGCGGAAAAGCTGAGCCAGAGCGACCGCGAGAGCCGCAACATAGGTCATCGCCGCGGCGTGGAGAACTTTTTTCGAACCGCGAAGCTCGGCGTCGGAGAGCATGCCCTGCGAACTGATCGCCTGCAGGGCGCGTCGGCTTGCGTTAAATTCCACCGGCAGCGTTACGAGTTGGAAGAAAACGCACAGCGCAAAGAGAAACAGGCCCACATAGGCCATCGCGTAAAACACCTGCGAGACCCCGCTGAGGACGATGCCCAGAATGATGAGCGGAATGGAGAGCTGAGAGCCGATGTTTGTCATTGGAATGATGGCCATGCGGAGCTTAATGGGACCATAGTTTTCCGCATACTGGCAGGCATGCCCGGCCTCATGTGCCGCAACGCCGATCGCCGCAACGGAAGTGCTCGAATACACATCCCGCGAGAGATGAATGACGTTGTCGCGCGGGTCGTAATTGTCCGTCAGATTTCCGGAGATCTGTTCAATGCGCACGCCTGTCACACCGTTGCCGCGCAAAACGCGCTCAGCTGCCTCTGCGCCGGTGATACGCGCCGTAGAATGAACTTTGGCGTATTTCCGGTAGGTCGCGTTTACGTTGCCGCTCGCAATCATCGCAAGCAGAAAAACGGGAAGGACGATTACAAAATAAGTCCAGTCATAGTAGATCATGTTGTGCCTCCATGTTTGAACGGCGAAGCCGCTCCTGAGAAATTCACAATATAATAGATAGTATATTCAACAACGCCGAAAAAGTCATCAAAAATCTGTGAACTTCGGGGTCAATCCGCAGGCTTTGTAAACTCGCATGGTTTCATTCCCGCAGAAGTGTGCAGAACGACGATTTTTGTGTGTATTCCACAAATGCTCTTGACATATTGCTAAAAGTGTTGTATCTTATAACCAGAGAAAGGGGCGAGTCCAATGCAGAATTTAATCCTCGGAACCTCGCGGCAAAGACCTTCTCCAGCAGATACCCGGTGATCCGGAAAGCGTCCGGTGCCCATCTCACCTGATGTGAGGAACGGACGGTTCAGGCGATCGGGAGAAATTCTCCCGGATGCCAAGGGCCGCTCGGCAGAAGGCAAGAGGTTCGTTTCAAGTTCTCCGGCGTCTCTGCAATACCCAGGAAGTGAGGTAAACCCAACCGAATGAAAACCGAACAGACGTGACCCCCTGCCGGCGCTGGATCGGCAGGGGGTTGTGTCTTTTTGACGCTTCGGAGCGCGGATTGCAGCCGCGCTTTTTTCTTGCTTTTCGACGGAAAAGCAAATAAAATGAAAAAACGAAATAAGCGCCGGCATCTGCCGGGGAAGGAACACAGATTTTGAGAATACCGTTTGTAACGCTGAAAAACTACCGGCCCGAATATCTGCCCCGGGACCTCGTCTCCGGTCTTATCGTTGCCGCCATGTCCATACCGATCTCAATGGGTTACGCGCAGATCGCCGGGCTGCCCGCCGTCTATGGGCTGTACGGCTCGCTGCTGCCGATCCTTGCCTTTGCCCTGCTTACAAATTCTCCGGGCTTTATCTTCGGAGTGGACGCTGCTCCGGCGGCCATCGTCGGGGCTGCGCTCGCGCAGGCGGGCGTCGCGCTCGGCTCTGCTGAAGCCGCGCATCTTGTGCCGGTCGTGACGCTCTTCGCGGCGGCCTGGCTGCTGCTGTTTTCCCTGCTCGGCGGGGGAAAGCTCGTCCGCTTTGTCTCAGCGCCCGTGATGGGCGGCTTCATCTCCGGTATCTGTGTGACGATCATTCTGATGCAGATCCCAAAGCTTCTGGGCGGCAGCGCGGTCTCCGGCGAACTTTTGGACCTGCTGCCCGCCATCGCGGCGGCCTGCGGCGAGATCAATCTGCCCTCCCTGCTTCTGGGCGGCAGCGCGCTTGCTCTGCTGCGTTTGGGCAAAAAGCAGTTTCCGAAGCTGCCGATCTCCGTTCTGCTCATGGCCCTCGGTGCGTTGCTGGAGACGCGGTTTCACCTCGACCGCTATGGCGTCCGGCTTTTGAGCGCTGTCGAGCCGGGGCTGCCGGCGCTTTCGCTGCCGCGCTTTACGCTCGACGAGGCACGGCAGGCGATCGGCATCAGTCTGCCGGTCGCGATCGTGATTATGGCGGAGTCACTGCTCGTTGAAAACAGCTTTGCGCTCAAAAATGACCGCCGACTGGACGGCGACCGTGAAATTCTGGCTTTCTCGGCGGGGAATTTCGTCGCGGCGCTGACGGGCTGCTGCCCGGTCAACGGCAGTCTTTCGCGCACATCGATGGCGGAGCAGTACGGAATGTGCACGCAGCTTGCCTCCATCGCCGCGAGTGCTGTGATGGCGCTGGTGCTGCTGTTCGGAACGGGCTTTATTGGCTTTTTGCCGGTGCCGGTGCTGACGGCGATCGTGATCTCGGCGCTGATGGGTGTCGCGGAGTTTGATCTTGCCGCCCGCCTGCGGCGGACAGAGCGGAAGGAATACTACATATTTCTCGGCGCGTTTTTCGGCGTGCTGCTGTTCGGAACGGTTTATGGCGTTGTCATCGGCGTGTTTCTCTCGTTTTTAAACGTCGTTTTGCGTGCAGCCGACCCGCCGCGCGGCTTTCTCGGCGTCGTTCCGGGCCGCGAAGGCTTCTGTTCTCTCGGTCGCAACCGTGCCGCCCGCCCCATTGACGGCGTTGCGATCTACCGCTTCAGCGGGAGCCTCTTTTTTGCAAATGTCGATCTGTTTCAAGAGGACATTGAAAAGGCAGCCGCTGCGCCCGGGACAAGGGCTGTGCTCGTTGACGCGGGCGGTATTGCCGGTATTGACATCACGGCGGCGGAACGCCTGCTGCTTTTATCCGACAAGCTTTATGCGCGCGGCATACGCTTTTTTATCACGGAGCACATCGGCGCGCTCAACGACAGACTGCGCGCGCTCGGCGCGGGCCGCCTTATTGACAACGGGACCGTCCGCCGCACATTTGCCGACGCGCTGAGCGAGCTTGGTCTGGAGCCGCCGTATCTGCTGCCCGACAGCGTACCGGACGAGAGCGTACAGGCGTGGTATGAGGAAACGGTCCGCCGCTACGAATGGGCATACGGTGAAGACGCGGACGCGCAGATGGAAAAACACATTCGCGAGATCATTGCCCAGATGGACGCGGAGCGCTTTGAGAGCGAGCTGACGCCGTCCGAGGACGCGGCACTGCCCGTTATCCTCGACGGCGACGATCTTTTGAGCGAGCTTGAGGAATATGCGGGCGTGATCGCTGAAAAGCTGGGCTTGTCGGAGGACGAGGTGGAAGAAAAGCTCTCCGAAAGCCGCGTGCGTCTGACAGCGCGCGTGCTGCGGGAAAACCCGGAGTCGCTGCAGCGCCTACTGCGGCGCCGTCAGGAGCGGGACGAACGCATGGCCGCGCACCGGCCCGAGCACTATGAAAAGCTGCTTGCCCGCCGCGCCGCGCGGCTTGAGCGCCTGCGAAAGATCGACCCGGAGGCCGCGCGTCTCTTTGAACGTGCCGTGCACGCGTACAAAGGAGCGGCGCAGGGCGGAGAAAAGAAATAAAACAAAAGCTGCAACGAGGCAAAAAGGACCGCGCTCTTACCGGAGCGCGGTCCTTTTCTGCGGCAGGAAAGCAGACCGGCCGCAGGTTCAGAACAGATATTTAATCAAAATGAGCAAAATGACGCCGGGCATTCCGAGACAGCCGGCAATCAGACAGTTCAAAAAATTGACGGTCAGCGAAAAGCCAAAGAAGCCGCCGACAAAGTTGATGAGGATGAGCGCGATAAAGCCGGCCAGCGCGTTCAAAAGAAATTTGATGACCCACTTGAGCGGCTTTGCAAGCAGCTTAATAAACAATACGAGCAGAAGGATGCAGATGACGACAAGACCGATACCGGCGCCGCCTGCCAGCGTGACGGCGGCGGGGATGACTGCCGAGAAAAAGGGGAGAGACATGGCGGATACTCCTTATCAGTATGTAACCCGCGCCGGGCGCGGGCCCGCTCAGATGAATTTCTGGCGGTAGTGTTTGAGCGCGGTGTTGTAACGGCTGCGCAGAGCGCTGATCTCGTAGATGCAGGCGTCGAGCGCATCCGCGTCCGTCGCGTCGTTGAAATGGCAGTAGGCCTCCTCAAGACTGCCGCGGATCGCGGCCATCTCGTTTTCGGCACGGCGGCATTCCTTTTGACGCGTTTTCTCCGCGCGCTTTTGCGCGTTCTTCATATTTGACCTCCCCTTTTGGCGCTGATAGGTATTATGCGCTTTTTCGGGGCACTTCAACCGGAAACCGCAGGAAAATGCCGACGCGAATTCCATGCGTCTTCTTGCATTTTCGGCCTTTATAGGATATACTATATGAGTTTATAATTGGCGTTTATGCGCACCATATCTTGCGATTTAACAGAGAAAAGCGGAGGAACTATGAAGAAAACCACGGCGGAATACGGAAATACCAGCATCTCGCAGCTCAAGGGGGCGGACCGCGTCCGCAAGCGTCCGGCAGTCATTTTCGGGTCGGACGGGCTCGAGGGCTGCCAGCACGCGGTCTTTGAGATCCTCTCGAACGCCATCGATGAAGCACGCGAGGGCCATGGCGACATTATAACCCTCACGTGCTATCTTGACAAGTCCATAGAGGTCGAGGATTTTGGCCGCGGCTGCCCGGTGGACTGGAACGAGAACGAAAAGCGCTATAACTGGGAGCTTGTTTTCTGCGAGCTTTACGCAGGCGGCAAATACCGAAATGACGAGGGCGAAAACTACGAATACTCCCTCGGCCTCAACGGTCTCGGCTCCTGCGCCACGCAGTACGCCAGCGAGTATTTCGATGCGCGCATCCACCGCGACGGCTTTGAGTACAAGCTCCACTTTGAAAAAGGCAAGATCGTCGGAGAACTCCAAAAAGAGCCTTGCAAGTACAAAAAAACGGGGTCTGACTTCCACTGGAAGCCGGATTTAGACGTATTTACGGATATCGACATCCCACTTGAGTATTATCAGGAAACGATGAAGCGGCAGGCGGTCGTGAACGCAGGCATCACTTTCAGACTTCGAAACGAGGTCAGCCCCGGCAAATTTGAGTCCACCGACTACCGATACGAAAACGGCATCCTCGATTACGTCAAGGAACTTGCGGGAGATGAAACACTCTCGACGCCCATCTTTATCGAGACAGAGCGGCGCGGACGCGACCGCGAGGATAAGCCCGAATATAAGGTCAAGCTCACGGCGGCTTTCTGCTTTTCAAACACCGTCAGCCGCATCGAATACTATCACAATTCCTCGTGGCTGGAATATGGCGGCGCGCCGGACAAGGCTACCCGAAGCGCGTTCGTCTCCGCTGTGGACGCCTATATCAAAAAAGTTGGCAAATACCAGAAAAACGAGAGCAAGATCAGCTTTCAGGACATTGCCGACTGTCTTGTCCTCGTGACGAACTGTTTTTCCACCCAGACCTCCTACGAAAACCAGACCAAAAAGGCCATCAACAACAAATTTATTCAGGAGGCGATGACGGAATTTTTCCGCGAGCAGCTCGAGGTCTACTTCATTGAGCACAAGCCGGAGGCCGACCGCATCGCCGATCAGATCCTCGTCAACAAGCGCAGCCGCGAGCAGGCCGAGCGCGCCCGCGTCAATATCAAGAAAAAGCTCAGCGGAAACCTCGATCTTGCAAACCGCGTCCAGAAGTTCGTCGACTGCCGCTCCAAGGATGTTGAAAAGCGGGAGATCTACATCGTCGAGGGCGACTCCGCTCTCGGCGCCTGCAAGCTCTCGCGTGACGCGGAGTTTCAGGGCATCATGCCTGTACGCGGCAAGATTTTGAACTGTCTCAAGGCAGATTACGGCAAAATTTTTAAGAGCGAAATTATCACAGATCTGATAAAAGTCCTCGGCTGCGGGGTCGAGGTCGAAAAGGGCAGGGGAAAGGACCTGTCGAACTTCGATCTTGAGAACCTGCGCTGGAACAAGGTCATCATCTGTACCGATGCGGACGTTGACGGTTACCAGATCCGCACGCTGATTTTGGCGATGCTCTTCCGCTTGACGCCAACGCTGATCCAGCAGGGCTACGTCTATATTGCCGAGTCTCCGCTGTATGAGATAAACTGCAAGGAAAAGACATGGTTTGCCTACTCCGAGCGGGAAAAGGCCGCCATTCTCTCGGAACTGGAGGGGAAAAAATACACGGTCAGCCGCTCCAAGGGACTCGGTGAGAATGACCCGGAGATGATGTGGCTCACGACCATGAACCCCCAAACGCGTCGGCTTATCCGCGTCATGCCCGAGGACGCGGAGGCGGTCAGCCGGCAGTTCGATCTGCTTTTGGGCGACAATCTCAGCGGACGCAAGAGCTACATCGCCGAAAATGGATATAAATTCCTCGATCTCGCGGATATTTCCTGACGTAACGATATTGAACGATTAAGAGAAGGAACTACCTCAATGGCAAAGAAAAAACAGCCGGAACAAAAGAAACATATTCAGAACCCGAACGTCGAAGGCCTGCACGCCGAGATCCTTGAGCAGCCCATCACCGAGACGCTTGAGGTGAACTACATGCCCTATGCCATCAGCGTCATCGTCTCGCGCGCTATTCCGGAGATAGACGGCTTCAAGCCCTCCCACCGGAAACTGCTGTACACGATGTATAAGATGGGCCTGCTGACCGGCGCACGCACGAAGAGCGCCAACATTGTCGGGCAGACAATGCGCCTGAACCCCCATGGAGACGCTGCCATCTACGACACGATGGTCCGGCTCTCCAAGGGCTATGAGGCACTTTTGACCCCGTTTGTGGACTCAAAAGGCAACTTCGGAAAGGTCTTTTCGCGCGACATGGCCTGCGCCGCCTCGCGTTATACGGAGGCAAAGCTCTCGGCGATCTGTGCGGAGCTCTTCCGCGACATCGACAAGGACACCGTCGATTTTGCCGACAACTACGACGGCAGCATGAAAGAGCCGACCCTCCTGCCGACAAGCTTCCCGAACGTTCTTGTCTCCGCAAACACAGGCATTGCCGTCGGCATGGCGAGCCAGATCTGCGGGTTTAACCTGAATGAAGTCTGTGAAACCACCATAAACTACCTCAAGGACCCCGAATGTGATCTTCTGCAGACCCTGCCGGCGCCGGATTTCCCCACCGGCGGCGAGATCCTCTACGACCCGGACGAGATGCGCGCGGTGTATGAGACCGGGCGCGGTAGCTTCAAGGTCCGCTGCCGCTGGCGCTTTATCAAAGAAGAAAACATCATCGAAATCTATGAAATTCCCTATACGACGACGGTCGAAGCCATTATGGACAAGGCCACCGAGATGGCCAAGGCCGGCAAGCTCAAAGAAATCAGCGACATGCGCGACGAGACAGACCTCGGCGGCTTGAAGCTCGCGATCGACCTCAAGCGCGGCACCGATCCCGACAAGCTCATGGCAAAGCTGATGAAGTCTACCCCGCTGTGCGACAGCTTTCCCTGCAACTTCAACATCCTCATTGCGGGAAGTCCCAGAGTCATGGGCGTGCGCGAAATTTTGTCCGAGTGGACCGCGTGGCGCACGGAGTGCGTCCGCCGGCGCGTTTATTTCGACCTCTCAAAAAAGCGGGACAAGCTGCACCTCTTACAGGGCCTCAAGAAAATTCTGCTCGACATCGACAAGGCGATCGCGATCATCCGCAGCACCGAGCTTGACGCCGAGGTCGTCCCGAATCTGATGATCGGTTTCGGCATCGACCAGCTCCAGGCGGAATTCGTTGCGGAGATCCGGCTCCGCAATATCAATAAGGAATATATCCTCAAACGCACGGAGGAAACGGAAACCCTCGAAAAGGAGATCGCGGATCTGAAGGACATTTTAAACTCCCCGCGACGCGTCAAAAAGATCATCATTGACGAACTTCGGGAGATCAACGCCAAATATCCGACCCCGCGCCGGACCGGTATCGTCTATGCGGAGGAGACCGAGGAGACTGAGGATGAGCCCGAAGTTGAAAACTACCCCGTTACGCTGTTCCTATCGAGGGAGGGCTACTTTAAGAAGATCACGCCGCAGTCTCTGCGTATGTCCGGCGAGCAGAAATACAAGGAAAATGACGGTCCCATGCAGGAGATTGAAGCCGAAAACCGCGATGAGCTGCTGATCTTTACCGACCGGCAGCAGGTCTACAAGGTCCGCGTTGCAGACTTTGAGGACACAAAGGCGAGCGTTCTCGGCGTGTACCTTCCGACCCGGCTCGAAATGGACGAGGGGGAAAACGTTTTCTGCATGGTGAAACCGGGCGATTATTCCGGCGACATTGTTCTGTTTTTCGAAAATGGCAAGGCCGCGCGTGTTTCTCTCTCTGCCTATGCAACAAAAACAAACCGCAAACGTCTAACAGGCGCCTATTCGGACAGAAGCCCGCTTGTTTCCCTTCTGCCGCTGGACGGCGAGCGGGAGATCGCGGTGTTTTCGACCGAGGGCCGAGCGCTCATTTTCAGTTCCGCGCTTCTCACACCGAAGATATCACGCACGACGATCGGCGTGGCTTTGATGAACGTAAAGAAAAAATACGTCGTGGAAAAAGCCGTTTATGTGGAAGACTCCGCGATCCAGAACGCCGCACGCTACCGCGCACGCAGCATTCCCGTGGCCGGTGCGCTCCTACGCGACGAAGACCGCGAGGAAAAGCAGATGAGCCTCATGGAATAAAGAAAGGTAGGCAGCTCGTTGGAAAAAGAAAAAATGCGTGTTTCTGCCGTAAAGATCATAAAAATCATCCTCGGAGCGGCGCTCTTTGCCATGGGTATCCAGTGGTTTTATCACCCGGCAACCCTGCTCTCCGGCGGTATCACGGGCGTTGCACTGATTCTCAACTATCTCAACCCGCATCTGCGCGTTGGTATTCTGATCATCGCGTTCAACGTTCCGCTGTTTTTGATCGCACTCCGGCATTACGGCTGGCGCTTCATTGCCGGTTCGCTGCTGGGTATGCTCTCAAGCTCGCTTATTATCGATCTTCTGGGCAGTTTTCGCTTTGAGTTTACGACAGAACCGATTCTGGCCGCGCTCTATGGCGGCGTGCTGACGGGTTTCGGATTGGGGATCGTCTACTCTACGGGGGCGACGACCGGCGGGACCGACATCATCGCAAAATTTATTCGTGAGCGCTATCCCTACCTCAACTTCGGGACGCTCATCTTGACGCTGGACGCGGGCATAATTGCGACGTACGCCGCCATTTTCCGCAAGTTTGACAACGCCATGTACACCGTTGTCGGCATCTTTGTCGCTTCGAAGATGATCGATCTTGTGCTCTATGGCGCGTCGCAGTCAAAGCTCTGCCTCATCATTTCCGAACACAGCGATGAGATCAAGGACGCCATTGTCGAAAAGCTCCACCGCGGCGTCACGGTCCTCTACGGAAAGGGCGCCTATTCCGGTCTGGACAAGCAGGTCCTGCTCTGCGCCGTCAAGCATCAGCAGATTGTTGGGATCCGCGCAGTTATCCGCGGCATCGACGAAAACGCGTTCGTGATCGTTACAGACGCGCGTGATGTTTTCGGCCAGAATTTCGGCAACATCGGCATAACGAATTGAGGAAGCGGGGGGACGGTATGAAAAGACGCATCGCGGCGCTGATACTTTCGGCGAGCCTCATGCTCTCGCTCACGGGCTGCGGCATGTTCAAAAAGGAATACCTCTCCGTTACGAAATACGAGGACGCCGTACACACGGAAACCGCGAGTACACTTGAAGCGACCGATTACGCCGAACTCACGCGCGCGGTCGAGAGCTTTGTGCGGGGCCACAAGACGCTTGGCCGCATTAAGCTCGCCTCCTACAAGGGTACGGTCCAGACCGATCTTACACAGGCATGCCAGGAAGTAAAGACACAAAATGCCCTTGCATCTTACGCCGTCAACTACATGTCAACGGACCTCTCACGCGTGGCGAACTATTATGAGGCCATTGTTTACATCTCCTACCGGCACACGCAGAACGAGATCGACGCGGTGCGCTGGCTCTCCGACAAATCGGGCTTGCAGGCGGCGCTCGCCGAAACACTCTCTGAGCTCGGTACTTATACGGCTTTCAAGCTGATCAGTCCTTCGATCACGGCGGAGGACGTCAGAAGCGCCGTGCTGCGCGCCTACACCGCGGACCCGGCGAGTTGCGTGGTCCAGCCGGAGATAACGGTCCGTATCTATCCGGACAGCGGGACGCTGCGCTTCGTGGAGGTCGAGCTTGAGTACGGCTGGCGGACGAGCGAACTGCAAAAAATGAAGTCCACGTTGCTTGGCAGGATCAGTCAGATCTCTGGCGATCTCGGCAGCGCGAAGGGGCCGCGCTATGCACTGGACGCATTCAACGCGCTGGCACAGGGCAGCCGCTACAGCTCCGATACGGGGGGCGAAACGCTCGCATCAACGGCCTACGGCGCATTGGTCAGCGGACAGGCTGACAGCCGGGGCCTGGCGCTCGCTTTCTCAGCGCTCTGCGCCAAGGGCGGCATTGCCTGCAGCGTGGTGGACGGAACGCTGGACGGCGCCGCGCACAGCTGGAACCTTGTGCAGCTGGACGGGGCGTGGTACCACGTCGATGTCTCGCAGGCTGCGGCGCTTGGCGCGGCGGGAGCGTTTATGCGCACCGACGCGGAGATGAGCGGGCGTTACGCCTGGGACACGACCGCGTGGCCGATGTGTACGACGGAGCGAGCAGAGGGTATCCTTGCAGGATAAAAAAAGAGCTTCCCTTTTGGGAAGCTCTTTTTGATTATTCCGCAGGAAACTCCTTGATTTTCAGAGCGCGCATGGCGTTGAGCACCGCGAGGATCAAGACACCCACATCGCCGAACACGGCCAGCCACATCGTTGCGATGCCGAGCGCGCCGAGGATCAGGATGACCGCCTTGACCGCAAGCGCAAAAAAGATGTTTTCGCGCACGATGCGCATGGTTTTCTTCGAGATGGCGAGCGCGGTGACGAGTTTTGCGGGTTTGTCGTCCATGAGGACCACATCGGCGGCCTCTATCGCGGCATCGCTGCCGAGCGCGCCCATCGCAACGCCCACATCTGCCCGCGAGAGCACCGGCGCGTCGTTGACGCCGTCCCCGACGAAAGCCAGCGTCCTGCCCTCCGGCTTTTCCGCGAGCAGGGCCTCGACCTTTGCGACCTTATCCGCCGGAAGCAGTTCCGCAAAGACCTCCGGCACCCCCAGCTCCTGCGCCACGGTCTCGGCGACGGCCTGCTTGTCGCCCGTGAGCATCACAACACGGGAGACCCCTGCGCCTTTCAGCCCGGCAATGCTTGCCGCAGCGTCCGGCTTTGCTTCGTCGGAAATGATGATGTGACCCATGTACTTGCAGTTTACAGAGACATGCACGATGGTGCCGTTGAGCTCGCAGTCGTGCCAGTCCGCGCCTATGTCCTCCATCAGCGCACAGTTGCCGACGCAGACGGTCTTGCCGTCGTAAACGGCCTTCATGCCGCGCCCCGGCAGCTCCACGACCTCGCCGAAACGCGCCGGGTCGATCTCCTGCGCGTTGGCTTTGAGAATGGACGCCGCGATCGGATGGCCGGAAAAGCTCTCCGCCGCCGCGGCGTAGGCCAGCAGCTCTGCCTCGGAGATCTCTTCCGGATGGACGTCGACAACGCGGAAGCTGCCTTTTGTGAGTGTGCCGGTCTTGTCGAAAACAACGGTGTCCACTTTCGAGAGCGCTTCAAGATAGGTCGAGCCTTTGATGAGAATGCCCTTGCGGGAGGCCCCGCCGATGCCGCCGAAGAACGACAGCGGCACCGAGATGACAAGCGCGCAGGGACAGGAAACGACCAGAAATACCAGTGCGCGGCGGACCCATTCATCCCACGGCTGTCCGAAAAACAGCGGCGCGATGACGGCCAGCAGGACCGCCGCCGCGACGACGCAGGGCGTGTACCAGCGCGCAAAGCGGGTGATGAAATCCTCCTGCCGGGTCTTTTTCTCCGAGGCGTTCTGTACGAGGTCGAGAATTTTGGCGACGGTGCTCTCGCCGAACGCGCTTTTGACCTCGACCTTTATCATGCCTGTGAGGTTTACCGTGCCGCTTGCGACCATATCGCCGGACTTTTTGTCCTGCGGCAGCGACTCGCCGGTCAGCGCCGAGGCGTCCACCGCCGTATCGCCCTCGATTATCACGCCGTCAAGCGGAATTTTCTCATGGGGCTTTACCAGAATGGTCTCCCCGATGGCGACGGTTTCGGGCGCGACCCGCTGCTCCGTGCCGTTTCGCAGAACGTTCGCGTAGTCCGGACGAATTTCCATGAGCTCCGCGATGGAGCGGCGGGATTTGTCGACGGCCGCGTCCTCAAAGAGCTCACCTATACTGTAAAACAACAGTACCGCCACGGCCTCCGGGTATTCTCCGATGCAGAACGCGCCGAGAGACGCGACACACATCAGAAAATTCTCGTCAAATATCTCGCCGTGAAAAATATTTTTGAGTGCCGTCCAGATGACCTCATAGCCGATGATCGCGTACGGCACAAGAAACAGCAGCAGGCGAGTGCTGCCCTCGGCGGGGATGAAAAATGCGGAAAGCAGCAGCACCGCCGCCGCAATGACGCGGTATAAGGGGCCGCGGCCTTCTTTTTCTTCTTCCATTTTGGTCGCCTCCTTATTCTTCTGTGATGTGCTCATAGCCCATCTCGATGATTGAGCGGACATGCTCGTCCGCGAGAGAGTAGTAGATCGTCTTGCCGTCCCGCCGGCGCGACACCAGCTCCGCGTCTTTCAGAACGCGGAGCTGATGACTGACCGCCGACTGGCTGACATTCAGCAGTTCGGCAATAGCGCAGACACATAACTCCGACTCGAAAAGCGCGCAGAGGATCTTGACGCGTGTTGTATCGCCAAAAATCTTAAAGAGATCCGCCAGGTCGTAGAGCGTGTCTTCCGGTGGAAGCTGCCGCCGGATCTCCTCCAGCAGCGCGGCATGGCTGTGCGTACTCTCCGGAGCACAGGCTTCGGATGCAGAGGAAAAATCAGAAACTGTCATAACAATTGAACGCCCTTTCATATGAACAATTGCTCATATGATAACAGCCTCCTTACCCCTTGTCAAGCTTCAAATTCGGGAGTCTGTTTTAGGCAGTGTGAGCGTTGTGCTATGCACACAAAAACGGGCTTTACATTTTGTATAAATCGTGATGTTTGCTCTTGCGGACAGGATGTTTTTTCTGTATAATCATTCTGCAATTCAATGTACACACCAGGCGAACACCATGCGAGAGGAAGGATTGCAAATGAACGTCAATGACACAGACCTTTCGGTGAAGAGCATTACAACGCAGCTCGTTCGTTTTGTAATTCCGATCTGGCTTGGCGCGCTGATACAGCAGTTTTATAATATGGCGGACGCAATGTTCGTCGGCAATTACGTCGGCAAGGCGGCGCTCGCCGCCGTCGGCGGACCCTGCGCGCAGATCACAATGCTGATGGTCTGCTTTTTTGTCGACCTCGCCGCAGGCTGCTCGGTCATCGTTGCGCAGTATTACGGCGCGCGGGACGAGAAAAATGTTGACCGGGCTCTGCATACAGCAATGACGATCGCCCTCATCGGCGGCTTTGCACTCATCGGATTCGGCATTGCGTTTTCGCCCACGCTCATGCGCGTCATGGATGCGACCGGCGAAATATACAGCTGCGGCATCACCTATCTGAATATTTATTTCAGCGGCATGTTCTTTGTCACCTTTTATAATCTCGGCTCGGCAACGCTTCGCGCGCTGGGCGACTCCAAAAGTCCTTTTTATGCACTGGTCGTCGGCTGCCTTGCAAATATCTTTCTCGACTGGATCTTCATCGTGATATTCGGCTTCGGCGTTGCGGGCGCCGCCGCCGCAACGGTCATTTCCGAGGGGCTGAGCTGCGTTTTTATTCTCCGCAGTCTTTCCCGCCTGCCCGAGGCCTACCGCTTTCGTATTCGTAAGATCGGGATCCGAAAAGGGATCATCGGGAGTATGCTTCGCATCGGCATCCCGGAGGCCACGCAGACGGTGCTCTATTCGATCACGAACATTATGATCCAGACGAATATTGACGGCTTCGGCACAAACGCCATCGCCGCCATGTCAGCCTACAGCAAGGTGGATGCCTTCTGTTGGGTGACGCTCGACTCCTTCGGCGTTGCGATCACCGCGATCTCCGGGCAGTATTATGGAGCCGGAAAGGTCAACGGAGTCAAGCGCAGCGTAAACGTCTGCGTCTTGCTGACCGCCGTCTCCATGTCGGTGATCGGCGGACTGCTGCTCATCTTCGGTCCGCAGCTCTTTACGCTGTTTACAAAGGACCCGGATGTTATTCAGATCGCGCTGCAGATCCAGCGGCTGCTTGTACCGTTTTACCTCTCGTTTATCGGTGTCGTCATCCTTGCCGGTGCGCTGCGCGGAATGGGCTATTCCTTCGTGCCGATGCTTATAACCCTGGTCGGGATCTGCATCGTCCGTGTGATCTGGCTGCTCACGGTCGTTCCCATGAGGCCCGTTCTGATGACGACGATCATCAGTTACCCGGTTACATGGAGCCTTACATCCATTGTGTTTATTTTATATTACAGATACAAAATAAAACAGGAATTACAATTAAAAGTGTAATTGATTCCGACAGCATTGTCTGTCCTGCTGGCTTGCGAGCCCCCCGCGGATGTCAAGTGCGCAAACAGAACTCTTTTAAAGCCCTTTTTTGAAAATAAATAAATAAAATGTCGAAAATGGGCTTGAATATTTTGCGATTCGTGAAATGATATAAAGTAGAACATGAAAAATGCAAAGATGTTTCTGTAACCGCGAAACAGATGCACGGTGTGCGTCTGTTTTTACGTCTGAGCGTTTTTCATCGGCTACATCGAGCGCAGAACCAAAAATGGGAATATGGAGGTTGTGTTATGAAAAAGAAGAATGCAAGAGGAAAGCCACATATTGGAAAGGTCATGTCGGTTACGGCCATCTTGCTGATTGTTTCCATTAGCGTAATATTTGCAGCGCTTTCCTGCCTGATGTCCTATCGCAGTGCGGAGGCGAGTCTTGAAGAGGCCATGGGTTCTGCCGCTTCGGCGGTTACAACGGCGGTTGAAAATAAAATTGCACAATATACGACATATGCACAGGGCATTGCTGCCACAAAGCGGCTTTATGGAGGCGAATATTCAGCTGAAGAGAAAGCCGAGCTTTTGGCTGAGAAAGTGAAGAATGACGGCGTTAACGCGATTGCTTTCTGCATGTCTGATGGAAAGGATGTCTCGAACGGCAAAGATTACGCCTCAGAACCGGCTTTTAAGAGCGCTATGAGCGGCAATACATACATAAGTTCTCCATTTGCCGATAAAAGCGGGGATATGGTCACCGATATTGCAGTGCCTGTTTGGCAGGACGGAACAAAGAATTCAACTGTAATTGGTGCCGTTATAGTAACAGTGCCGCAGAAGTGGCTTAACGACATGGTCGAAAGAATTAAGGTTGGCACAAGCGGAAGGACCTTTATCATTAATCATCAGGGCGATATGATTGCCAGCCCGGTTATGGACGATGTGAAAGCCAAGAAAAACTTTATTAATGAGGCAAAAACAAATCCCAGTTTTCAGTCTCTCGCGGATATTATGACACAGGCGATCTCCGGCAAAACAGGCTTCAGCACCTATACCTATGAAGGAGAAAAGAAATTTGTCGCGACTGCAGCTATCTCGGATAGTGATGGCTGGATTGCTTGTCTCAGTGCACCGGTTTCTGATTTTACAAAGGCTGTAACACAGACGATCTATGTTTCGATTGGTCTGGTTGCCATTTTCTTGATTGTCGGCGTAGCAGTCGTGAGAAAAATGATTCAAAATCTGGAGAATCCGATCACGCAGATCGTGGATCGCCTTGCCAAATTTGCCGCAGGCGATGTTGCCACGCCGATGCCGGAACTTGAAGCGAACACGCTTGAACTGGACAGTCTGATTAATTCTACGCGGTTTACAGTGGAGAACACGGGTGTCATCATCGAAGATATTGATTACCTGCTGACAGAACTGTCGAACGGGAACTTCACTGTTCAGACTGAAGAATCCGAGAAGTACGTTGGCGACTACGCTCACATTCTGGAATCCTTCAAGCTTTTGAAGGACAGCCTTGTCAATTCTTTCCGCAACATTCTCACGGCGTCCAATCAGGTCTCCGCAGG
>JBMNPV010000020.1:0-32212 GCA_050943775.1 Oscillospiraceae bacterium | reverse complement strand
TCTCTTCCGAGAGCATTGCGCAGGCGCTCTCGGACTATATTCAGCTTTTTGACCGCCTGCTCAAGGGCTATCTTGCAGGCCGTCTCAGCGTCAGAGACGTTGAGACGGAATACGTCGCGGACCTTGCCGCCCGCAAGATTTTGATTTAATTCCAGAGGTGATTTTATGAACGCCGAAAAATATACGCGCAACACGATCGAAACCATCAACACCGCACAGGCCATGGCCGCGGAGAACGGGAACCAGTATCTCACGCCGGAGCATCTGCTGTATGCGCTCGTCGATCAGGACGGGGGGCTTATCGGCTCCATTTTCACAAAGCTCGGCGTCAACTGCGACGAGCTTTTGAGCGAGCTTGACACTGCCATCGCAAAGCTCCCGCGTGTTTCCGGCGGTGGGGGAGAAGTCTATGCCTCGCCGGAGACGGGCAGAATTCTCCGCTTTGCCGACAAGGTCGCGGAAAAGATGGGGGACGAGTATGTCTCCGTCGAGCACCTCATGCTCGGCATTTTTAATGACGGCACACCCGCCGTGAGAGCTGTTTTGCAGGATCACGGCATTACAAAGCAGCGCTTCACGGAAGAACTGAGCAAGGTCAAGACCTCGCCGGTCACGAGCGACAATCCGGAGGACACGTATGACGCGCTGAAAAAATACGGCACAGATCTTGTCGAACGGGCCAGAAGCAACGAGCTTGACCCCGTGATCGGCAGAGACAGCGAGATCCGCAATGTCATTATGATTCTCTCTCGCAAGACGAAAAACAACCCGGTCCTCATCGGCGAACCCGGCGTCGGCAAAACCGCCATCGCGGAGGGACTTGCACAGCGTATCGTTCGCGGCGACGTTCCGGAGGGACTCAAGGACAAGACCATCTTCTCACTCGACATGGGCGCGCTCATTGCGGGCGCGAAGTACCGCGGCGAGTTTGAGGAGCGACTCAAGGCCGTTTTGCAGGAGATCAGGAAGTCCGACGGCAGGATCATTCTGTTTATCGATGAGCTCCACACCATCGTCGGCGCGGGAAAGACCGAGGGCAGCATGGACGCCGGCAATCTCCTCAAGCCGATGCTTGCGCGCGGCGAGCTGCACTGCATCGGCGCGACGACGCTCGATGAATACCGCAAATATATCGAAAAAGACGCCGCGCTTGAGCGCCGTTTCCAGCCCGTCATGGTGGACGAGCCGACGGTAGAGGACACCATCTCCATCCTGCGCGGACTCAAGGAACGCTATGAAATTTTCCACGGCGTACGCATCCACGACAACGCCCTTGTCGCCGCCGCGACGCTCTCGAACCGCTATATCAGCGACCGATTCCTTCCCGACAAGGCCATCGACCTTGTCGACGAGGCCTGCGCCATGATACGCACGGAGATCGACTCGATGCCGTCCGAGCTAGACGACGTCCGCCGCCGCATCATGCAGCTGGAAATTGAGGAAATGGCGCTGAAAAAAGAGGACGACCAGCTCTCCCGCGACCGTCTTGACAAGCTTACGAAGGAACTGGCCGAGGAAAAGGACCGCTTCAACGCGATGAAATCCCGCTGGGAAAACGATAAGCAGAGTGTCGACGAGGTCAAAAAAATCAAGGGCGAGATCGAGCAGATGAACGCCGACATCGAGCGCGCGCAGATGAACACGGAATATGAAAAGGCCGCAAAGCTCAAGTATTCGGACCTCCCGGCGCTGCAAAAGAAGCTTGCGGAGGCGGAGGCGGCCAGCGAAGCGCGCGCTGACGGCAGCAGCATGGTCCGGGATACGGTCACCGAGGAGGAGATCGCAAACGTCGTCTGCAAGTGGACGGGGATTCCCGTTGCCCGCCTGATGGAGGGCGAGCGGGAAAAGCTGCTGCACCTCGACGAGATCATCCACAAGCGCGTCATCGGTCAGAACGAGGCCGTCCGGCTCGTGACCGAAGCCATCCAGCGCTCCCGCGCGGGTATCGCGGACCCGAACCGGCCCATCGGCAGCTTCCTGTTCCTCGGCCCGACCGGCGTTGGCAAGACGGAGCTTGCAAAGTCGCTCGCCGACTGCCTGTTTGACGACGAGCACAATCTTGTCCGCATCGACATGACGGAATATATGGAGAAATTCTCCGTTTCGCGCCTGATCGGCGCGCCTCCCGGATATGTTGGTTATGACGAGGGCGGTCAGCTCACGGAGGCCGTCCGCCGCAAGCCCTATTCCGTGGTGCTCTTTGACGAGGTCGAAAAGGTGCACCCGGACGTTTTCAACATTCTGTTGCAAATTCTCGATGACGGCCGCATCACGGATTCGCAGGGCCGCACAGTGGACTTCAAAAACACCATCATCATTCTGACGTCGAACCTCGGCAGTACCTATCTGCTCGACGGCATTCTGCCGGACGGCAGCATCTCGCCCGAGGCGCAGGGGTCTGTCATGCAGGAGGTCCGTGCTTCGTTCCGGCCTGAATTTCTGAACCGGCTCGACGAGATCGTCATGTTCCGTCCGCTCACAAAGGACAATCTCACCGGCATTATCGACATTCTTGTGGCGGGACTGCGGAAGCGTCTTGCGGAAAAGACGCTGAAGCTGGATATTACGGATGCGGCAAAGGCCCTCATCATCGACGAGGGCTTCGACCCGGTCTACGGCGCAAGACCGCTCAAGCGCTATCTCCAGTCCCACGCCGAGACGCTGATCGCGCGCGAGATACTAAAGGGTGAGCTTCCCTCCGGCGGCACGCTCTTACTCGATGCACAGGACGGTGCGCTCGTCTGCCGGGTAAAATAAGCGCGCTACAAAGCGGGGGAGGCCTTGAAGGGCATCCCCCGCTTTTAGAGTTTAAGAATTGTTAAATGATGAGCGCTTGAAGTGGGGGGAATGAAATGGTATAGTTACAGCATAACATTTGTATGCGGCAAGTTTGACTTGCCGCTTATTAATAGATGGGATTGGTCTTATGCAAAAAATAAAAGCTTTCTTTCAGCGCCCGGAGGTCCTCTCTTACATAAACCGACGAAAACATATTGTTTACACAGCGTATATTCTTCTCTATCTCCCCATTTTCCTGTTGGAGGAAAAGTATCTGCACAGCGGCTATCTCGTGAGCTATCTGCCGCTGGACGATAAGATCCCTTTCTGCGAATGGTTTGCCATTCCGTATTACACATGGGAGCCTTACCTGTTTTTCACGGGCTTCTTCCTCTTTTATACGCACACGGAAGAATTCAAGGACTTTATGCGTTTTCTGGGCTGGAGCTTCTTCACGGTCGTCATCATCTATGCGCTTTTCCCGAACGGGCAAGATCTGCGGCCGACCACATTCGCGCGTGATAATTTCTGCGTTGACATCGTCAAATGGACATACGCGACGGACTCCAACACCAATGTCTGCCCGAGCCTGCATGTTCTTGGGACCATGACGGCGATGATCGCCCTCTGGCGCATACGCTCCCCGGAGCACATGGGCTGGCAGCTCGTCAACATCACCGTCGCGGTGCTGATCTGCGCGTCCACCGTGTTCATCAAGCAGCATTCCATTATGGATGTGTTTACAGGCGTGGGCCTGTCCATCCTGTTTTACTACATCATCTATCGCTGGCGTCCCGCGCGTCTCGCGGCAAAGGAGAGCAGCCCCGTGCTTACGGAGACATCAAAATAAAAAAGAGCAGATTCTCGGACGGCACAAAAAGGATTTTTTGAGTTGTCCGGTTTCTCCTGCACATAAAAAGACCCCCGGCTGTAGCGCTGTTGGCCTACATCCGGGGGGCATTTTGTTTCGTTTTCGCTTATTGTATCACTCCGCCGCCGAGCACCGTGTCGCCATCGTACAAAACGACTGCCTGGCCGGGCGTCACGGCCCGCTGCGCTTCGTCAAACACGATGCGCACTTCGCCGTTTTCAAGGGGATAGACACTTGCCCATTGCTCGGGCTGGCGATAGCGTATCTTTGCTTTGCAGCGAAAGCGCTCGCCGGGCGCTTCACCGCAGATCCAGTTAAAATCGCCTGCCGATGCTTCGGTTTGGAACAGCGAGCTTTCATCTCCGAGAATGACGGTGTTCCGCTCCGGGTCAATTTTCAAAACATAGTGCGGCGTCGGCAGAGAAAGGCCGAGACCTCGGTGCTGGCCGATCGTGTAATGAATGATACCCTTGTGCCTGCCGAGGCATTTCCCGTCCTTGTCAAGAAAATCTCCGGGCTGTGCGGCCTTGCCGGTGTGCCGTTCGATCGCTCCGGCATAGTCTCCGTTCGGCACAAAACAGATGTCCTGACTGTCCGGCTTTTCGGCTGTGCTCAGCCCGCTTGCCCGGGCGAACTCGCGGGCCTGTGTTTTTCGGAGATTTCCGAGTGGAAACAGGGTGCGCGAAAGCTGCTGCTGCGTCATGGAATAGAGCACATAGCTCTGGTCCTTTGTTTCATCCGCGGCCTTTTTCAAAAGAAATCTGCCGTTCTTTTCTTCGATCCTCGCATAGTGGCCTGTGGCCACATAGTCGCAGCCAAGCACCTCGGCCCGGTCGAAGAGCTTGCCGAATTTCATGTAGCGGTTACAGTCGATACAGGGATTGGGGGTTAGACCGTTTTCATAGCTTCGTACGAATTTGTGTATGATTTTTTCACGGAACGCGTCCGTGAAGTTAAATACATAGTAGGACATACCAAGACTATATGCAACGGTTCTTGCGTCTGTCACATCATCGAGAGAGCAGCATGTGTGCTCGCTCGGAAGCCCGGCGTCCGCATTGTCATACAAGCGCATGGTGCAGCCGATGCATTCGTAGCCCGCGTCGACCAGAAGCTTCGCCGCAACGCTCGAATCCACTCCGCCGCTCATGGCAACAAGAACCTTTTTGTTCATACGAGCCTTATCCAAGCTCGATCATCTTCTTGATGCCTGCGCCCGCTTTTTCAATGGTCTCGGCATCCAGCTCGATCTCTGTTCCGCCTGTACCGAGAAGAGCGCGGTAAACATCCGTCAGCGTCGTCAGCTTCATGTTCGGGCAGATGAGATTTTTCGACAGGGGATAAAACGCCTTTTCGGGACAGGCATAGGCAAGGTGCTGCGTGATGCTGAGTTCCGTTCCGATAATAAACTCCTCGGCGTCGGAATTTTTGGCATAGTCCAGAATGGCCGAAGTCGAACCGACAAAATCCGCGGCGTCGACCACCTCCGGCATACACTCCGGATGCACCAGAAGGAGCGCCTTGGGGTGCGCTTCTCTCGCGGCATCCACGTCGTGCTTTGAAACGCGCGCGTGAATGGGGCAGCCGCCCTGCAAGAGCTTGAAGGTTTTTTCCGGAACCTGCTTTGCCACATAGCTGCCCAGATTGCAATCCGGAATAAACAGGATTTTGTCTCCCGGCAGTCTGCGTACAACGTTTACCGCAGAGGAGGAGGTAACGATCACGTCGCAGATGGTTTTTAGCTGAGCAGTGGTGTTGATGTAGGCCACTACGGTGTAGTCGGGATAATCCAGCTTCACCCGCTCGATCAGCTCTTTGTCCATCTGCTCTGCCATCGGGCAGCCGGCCTGCGGATTTGCGAGAATAACGCGCTTTTCCGGCGAAAGAATTTTGACGGTTTCCGCCATAAAGTGTACGCCGCACATCAAAACCGTTTTCTGCGGAGCTTTTGTTGCCTGAACGCTTAAACCATAGGAGTCGCCGGTAAAGTCCGCTATCTCTGTGATCTCTTTCGACTGATAGGAATGCGCAAGAATGCAAACGTCCTTTTCTTTTTTCAGACGGAGGATTTCCTGTTGCAACGAATAAATGTTCATAAATGTTCACCTTACATGTTTAAAATCAATGCTGCCAGCTGGCACGGCAGGGGCATGTCGGTATGCGGGATATCTATACTAACCTACCATGAAAATATGTTTATATTCTAAACGCTTTCTCAGCGTTTTGTCAAGTGCCGTGTGCAACATGGAAATGAAAGGTGAAAAAGCGCGTTTACAGAGCTTAGTTTGATTGCAGGAAAAGGCTTCTTCCGCTTATGCCTGCGTGGAGAGGCGCTTTTGCATATAGTCGTGTGCCTCGCGCTCGAGCGTATCGGGGAGGAGCGGCAGTGTTACGCCGGGGTATTTTCGTGTCAGCGCGGTCTGCAAAATAAGGTCCGCAAGCTGCGGGTTCTTTGGAAGCAGCGGGCCGTGGCTGTAGGTGCCGAAGACATTTTTGTAACGTGCGCCCTCGGTCTTGTCCTCGCCGTTGTTGCCGAAACCGGAGAGAACGGTGCCGAGCGGAGCGCAATTCGGGCCGAGATAGGTCTTGCCGCTGTGGTTTTCAAAACCGACGACGGTGCTGCCGCCGGACTCTGGCGCGCACTGATACATGTAATTGCCGATCATGCGCGTGTCAGAACCGAGCGTGTGCAGGTCAAGCGCGCCGATGTAGTCGTACTGCTCGCCGGTGTGTGTTTTGTAGTATTGTCCCATCATCTGGTAGCCGCCGCAGATGCAGAGAAAGGGCTTTTCGTCCTCGACCGCGGCGAGAATTTCCCTGTCCTTGCCGGTGTGCAGATCGGGCAACAGGACCTCCTGCTCAAAGTCCTGCCCGCCGCCGATAAAAAAGAGATCGAACTGCGTGAAGTCCGCCGTGCGTCCGATGGGGAGCGGCGTGACTTCGACTTCGATTCCGCGCCATTCAAGACGCTTTACAAGACATTTGATATTGCCTGTGTCGCCGTAGAGGTTCAAAACATCCGGGTAGAGATGGCAGATCGAAAGCTTCATGTTCCCGTCCTCCTCATTCCCAAAAATCCTTGCCGCCGAAAGCAGCGCTCATTTTTGCGCGCAGATCCATCATCGCCGTGTAAGTCGGCATGATGACGACCGGCAGGCTCTGCGTCTGCATCGCGCCGATCAGAGAGTCATAGTCCGAAAAGACCTTGAGCTTGTCCTCCGGCACGCCCGCGTATTTGAGCCGGACAGCCATGTCGAAAGCGCGGATGCCGGAAACGTAAATTTCGGGGATACGCTCGTCCATTGCGGCCAGTCGCTCAAAGTTCACATCCCAGATCCACGAGACATCCTTGCCGTCCGCCGAGTTGTCGTTGAGACAGCAGACAAAGACGGCCTTTTCCGTGAGTCCGGAGAGGTAGTTTAAGACCTGGTTGCAGCCGGCGGGGTTTTTGACGAGAATCATCCGCGCGGTGCTTTGGCCCATGTCGAAGCGCTCCATGCGTCCGAACGCACAGGAAAAGCCGCCGATCGCAGCCTTTGCCGTCCGGCGGTCGAAACCGATTACCTCGCACACGGCGAGAGAGCCGACGGCGTTGTAGATGTTGTAGCCGCCGGGGAGGTTGATCGCGACATCTTCGGTCGTGCCGAAATAGTCCATTTGTACGGTCGTTGAGGCGACGTCCGAGCGGAGGATCTCCGTTACGGCAAGCTGCGGCGTCGGACGCGCATAGCCGCAGTTCGGGCAGCGGAAACCACCGAGATGGCCAAAGGTGCGGTAAGTATATTCGTACTCTTGCTTGCAGCGGATGCAGTGCGGCGCGTCCGAGACTTCCGCAATGGGGTCCTGGTAGATCGGCGTCGAAACGCCAAAAAAGACGACCCGATTCGGCACCTGTCCAGCGATAGAAGCCGTCAGCGAGCAGTCTGCATTGAGGCAGAGCGTCGCGTGAGGCGAATTTTTGATACCGGTTAAGATGTTGTTGAGCGTGTGCGTTACCTCGCCGTAACGGTCGAGCTGGTCGCGAAAGACGTTTGTCACCAGAACGACCTCCGGGTCGATGAGACGGCAGATCTCTTTCGACGCGGCCTCGTCGCATTCGACGATGGCGAAGTCCTTTTTCGGCTTGCCGGTCAGGGTGCTGTTTTCGATGAACAGGGAGGTCACGCCGTTGATGAGGTTTGCACCGGAGCGGTTCGAGAAGTAAGAGCGCCCGTCGAGCCGGAACGCCTCCTCGATCATGCGGGCGCTCGTCGTTTTGCCGTTCGTGCCGGTGACGGCGATGCAGCGGACATCCTTGGCGAGAAAGCCGAGAATGTCCGGACAGATCTTCATGGCAATTTTGCCCGGAATGGCGGTCCCGCCGCGGCCAAGCCGCCGCAGTGCCCAAATCGAAAGCCTGCACAGCAGACACGCAAAAAACACCCGAATTTTTTTCATAAGCTTAACCCACTTTTTTATCTGAATTGCCACTCATTGCAGCATTTCCTTGAATTCCTGCTCGCTCAGCACCGGAACGCCGAGACTCTGCGCCTTCGTCAGCTTTGAGCCGGCGGCTTCGCCCGCGACGACATAGCTCGTCTTTTTCGAGACCGAAGAGCTGGTCTTGCCCCCGTAACGGACGATCAGGGCCTCGGCCTCGTCCCGCGTGAAGGATGAAAGCGTACCGGTGAGAACAAAGGTCTTGCCGGCAAAGCGGTCGTCAAGCATCGTTTCCCGACTGGAAAAGTCCACACCCGCGCCGCGCAGCAGTTCGATCTGGTGTCGCGAATGGGGGTCTTGCAGCCATTCGACGAGGTAATGCGCCGTGACCGGGCCGACGTCGTCGATGTTCTGCAGGTCTTCCTCAGAAACGGCCATGAGCTTGTCCAGACTGTCATAGTGCCTTGCCAGCGTCTGCGCGGCTTTCTGCCCCACCTGCCGGATGCCGAAAGCGCACAGCAGGCGCGCAAGTCCCGCGCTCTTGCTCTTTTCAATGGCGGCCATAAGCTTTTCGGCGCTCTTTTTCCCCATGCGGTCGAGCGCCGCGACGCTCTGCGCGTCGAGATAGTAGATGTCGGCAGGTGATTTTATAAGACCGGCCCCGATCAGGGATTCCGCGAGCGAAATGCCGAGACCGTCGATGTCCATTGCCTCGCGCGAGGCAAAGTGTGCGACGTTGCGCAGAAGCTGGGCGGGACACTCGGCGTTCGTGCAGCGGGTGGCCGCGCCGTCCTCGTCACGTTTGACCGGCGCGCCGCAGACGGGACAGAACGCCGGAAGATGAAAGCGCGGTCTGCTCTCATGCGCCGCGTCCTTTTGAACCTCCAGCACTTCCGGGATGATCTCACCGGCCTTTTGGACAAGAATGGTATCGCCGATGCGGATGTCCAGCCGGTCAATGTTGTCCTGATTGTGGAGCGTCGCGTTCGAGACGGTCGTGCCCGCAAGACGGATCTCACTGAAAACGGCCTTCGGCGTCAAAACACCTGTGCGGCCGACCTGTACGACGATATTTTCGACGACCGCCGTCTTTTTCTCCGGCGGGTACTTGTAGGCGATCGCCCAGCGGGGCGCTTTTGCGGTGCTGCCGAGGATCTCGCGCGCCGCAAGATCGTTAATTTTCGCAACCGCTCCGTCAATGTCGAAGGGGTAGCTGTCGCGGCTCTCACCGATGCGCGCAACTTCCGCCCGCCATTCCTCCGCGCTGCTGCAAAGCCTGTACGGGATGACGGGAAAGCCGAACGCCGCGAGTGCGTCGAGCGTTTCGCCGTGTGTGGCAAACGCGCAGCCGTCGCAGAGCTGAATGTTGAAAACAACGATGTCGAGTTTCCGGGAGACCGTGATTTTGCTGTCCAACTGGCGCAGAGAGCCGGCGGCGGCGTTGCGAGGATTGGCAAAGAGCTTCTCGCCCGCGATCTCGCGCGCATTGTTGAGTTCCGCAAAGGTGTCATGCGACATATAGACCTCGCCGCGGACAATTAAGCGGCGGGGCGCGTCTTTGAGCTCCTTTGGCAGCGAGCGGATGGTGCGGAGGTTTTCGGTCACATCCTCGCCGGTCACGCCGTCGCCGCGTGTCGCTCCGCGATAGAGCTTCCCGTCGAGGTATTCCACGGCGACCGAAAGCCCGTCGACTTTCGGCTCGATGGACCAGACGGCTTTTTCGCCAAGCGCTTCATCCGCGCGCAGCAAAAAAGCGTCGAGCTCGTCGAAAGAAAATACATCTCCGAGACTTTGCAGCGGGACCGCGTGTGTGACCGGCGAAAACTGCGCGGAGGCCCGCCCGCCGACGCGCTGCGTCGGCGAGTCGGGGGTTATCAGCTCCGGGTGCGCAGCTTCAAGGCGCTCCAGTCTTAGCATGAGCGCGTCGAACTCTTGGTCTGAAACAAGGGAGCGGTTGTTTTCGTAATATTCGGTATTGTAACGGTTGAGCTTTTCGCGCAGCTCGGAAATTTCCTGCGTAACGTCCATTTTATCGCTCCGTTTCTGATGGTTTCAGCCGGTTTGCGGCTTGAACTGCTGCATCGGCAGACTGACCGACTGACCGCTTGTGTAGTAGGCCTGCGGCACTTTGCCGACGAGTACGGTTTCCGCGATGATGACTTCTGTGACGACCTCGGTAGAGCGGACCTCCCACGGCATCAGCACATCGATTTGCACGCGGACCTCCAAAATGAGCTGGTGCTTCGTTTGGTTGATGCCTGCCGAGACAAGCTCGCTCTTGAAGTCCGAATAAGAGCTTGTGAGCATGATGATACGGACCGGAATTTTCGGCCCGCGGCCGAGCAGCAGATTTGAGCCCATGAGGTTTCCCATCGGGATTTCGATGTCCAGCTCCCCATTGTTCGTTGACCGGATGACGTCCTGCAAGATCTCCGACGAGAGCGTATTGATGCGCGCCATATTCGCGGAGATCGCAGTGATGTTGCCCTCCGAGTCCTTTTGAAGATTGACAAAGTAGTCGTAGCTGTATTGACCTTCGCTCATCTTTTCGTTGATCTTATCATTGACGGTCGCGGTGATGAGGTCGATCGCGTTCGAAAGAGCCATATCGCCGGACACGCGCTTCAAAAAATTTCCGGACACGGTCAACATACCAGCAATCAGCAGAACGATCAGCAGAATGCGCAGAGCCAGTTTCTTTTCAGGCGGCAGCGGCGGTCTGGGTGCAAAAAGCGTTGAACGCCGCGGCGCGCGTCGGCGATAGATCGGCATAAGATCACCTCTTATGCCACTGTATGAAAGGAAAACGCGGGGTAGACCATGCGGTTTCCGGAATGAGTATGCCCGTTATTCACGAGAGCATTTCCGAAATCGCCATCATAACGCCCAGTTTGCCGGATTCATAGGTCAGTCCGCCCTGCATATAGCCGATGTACGGCTCACGGATCGGACCGTCGCAGGAGAGCTCAATGGAGCTGCCCTGAATAAATGCGCCGGCGGCCATGACGACCTCGTCGTCGTAGCCGGGCATGGCCCAGGGGACGGGGGTGACATAGGAGTCGACCGGAGAACCGTGCTGGATGCCCGCGCAGAATTTGAGGAGCTTGTCTTTGTCACCGAACTCGATCATCTGGATGATGTCGTGGCGGTCCTCCGTCGGGGCGGGGGAGGTCTTCAGCCCCAGCGCCTCCAGCATTCCGGCACAGAACGCGGTCGTTTTCAGCGCCTGTGCAACGACATGGGGGGCGAGGAAAAAGCCCTGATACAGCGCGCGGTTCTGGCCCATCGTGCAGCCGCATTCGCCGCCGATGCCCGGCGTCGTCATGCGCATTGCGGCGCGGTCGACAAGCTCGGCCCGGCCCGCAATGTAGCCGCCGGTCGGGGCAAGGCCGCCGCCGGGGTTTTTGATGAGACTGCCCGCGATGAGGTCAACGCCGACCTCCGTCGGCTCGCGGTCCTCGGTGAACTCGCCGTAGCAGTTGTCGACCATGATGCGCGCGGCGGGATTTACTTCGCGTACGGCTTTGACGATCGGCTCGATGTCCGCGATTCCAAAGGCGGGCCGGCTGCCGTAGCCCCGGGAGCGCTGGATGAGGACCGCGCCGACTTTTTTGTTGGCGGCGGCTTTTTTGATGGTCTCGATATCCGGGCTGCCGTCCGGGCGCAGATCCACCTGCGCGTAGTCAACGCCGTAATATTTCAGGGAGCAGTCCCCGTCGCCCGCGATACCGATGGCACACTGAAGTGTGTCATAAGGCGCACCGGTGACGGAAAGCAGCGTTTCGCCCGGCTTGCAGACGCCGAAAAGCGCCGTTGTGAGCGCGTGTGTGCCGTTGACAAAGCCAATGCGGACGAGCGCCTTTTCTGCGCCGAAGACGCGGGCGTAAATCGAGTCGAGCGTGTCGCGGCCGAGGTCGTCGTAGCCGTAACCGGTCGTGCCGGCAAAACAGGCCTCTGAAACGCGGAATTCCTCGAATGCCGCCATGACCTTTTTGGTGCAGGCCTCGGCGGTCTTGTCAAAGCGCTTGAAGGTTGGCTGGAGTTCTGCCTCGACCGTATCCGCCAGCGCCGTTACCTTTGGCGAAATATCGTAAACACTCATGGTTCAGTCCTCCGCAAGCGATTCCAAAAGCAGAAGCGCGAGCTTCGGCATGTCGCGGAAGTCTGAGAACTTTGCAACGCTTGCCGGGGAGTGGATGTTGCGGATCGGTGCGGAAATTGCGACGACCTCACAGCCCATGCCACCGCGCTGGATGACGCGCGCGTCCGTGCCGCCCGCGATGCGGGTCTTGGTCTGCCACCGGATGTTGTTTTTGTCTGCGATCTCGGTCGTGCGCTTCCAGAGCGCGGGCGTGTAGAGCGTGCCCTTGTCCATGAACGGCAGAACGAGTCCGCCGCCGAGCTTGCAGATGCGCTTGCCCTCGTCCACACCCGGCAGATCCGCCGCCGTCGTGCCCTCAAGGACGATGGCGGCGTCCGGTTTCACACGGGCGGCGGCGATCTGCGCGCCGCGTGTGCCGACCTCTTCCTGAACGGTGAACGCAAAGGTGCAGTCGCAGGGAAGTTCGCGCTCAAGGAGATGGAGCATTGCGGCGCAGCCGACGCGGTCATCGATGGCCTTGGCCTTTAAAAAGCCGTTGCCGAATTCGAGAACGCTGTCGTCAAAAACGCCTTCATCGCCGAGAGAGACGAGCGCTTCCGCCTCCTCCTTCGTCGCCGCGCCGATGTCGATATACATGTCGTCGAGCTTCGGAATGGTTTTTTCCTCGCCCTTTTCGAGAAGGTGAATGGGCTTTATGCCGATCACGCCGGGCACGCGTCCCCGGCCGATATAGACGCGCTTTCCGATGACAACGCGGCGGTCGACCCCGCCGATAAAGTCGAAGTGCAGAAAGCCGTCATCGGCGATCCGCGTGAGGATAATGCCGACCTCGTCCATGTGCGCGGCAAGCATAATCTTTCGGGAGGGTGTCTTTCTGCCCTTTTTTGTGACGATCAGATTACCCATGCTGTCGGTCTCAACGCTGCTCGCAACGGGCATGACGCGCTCGAGAATGTAGTCACGTACCTCGTCTTCCCAGCCGGAAGCGCCGTCGAGCTGGCAGAGGGTTTTTAATGTGTCAAGCATTGATTTTGCCTCCTTCGTCCACGCCAAGCGTCGGAATAAAGCCCGTGAGGAGCTTTACGATGTTCTCTGCGTCCGCAAGGTCCATCGTTTCGACGGGCGTGTGCATGCAGCGGATGGGGAGTGACACCAGAAGCGTAGCCACTCCCTCGCGGGAGACTTGAATGGGCCAGCCGTCTGTTCCCGTGCTGCCGCCCATGATCTCAAGCTGATAGGGAATTTCCTGCGCCTTCGCAAAGTCGATGAGCTGCTGCGTGAGCGTGCGGTGCATGTTTGGACCCACGCCGATCGCGGCGCCTTTGCGAAGCTCCATCGTTTCGCCCTTTTTTGTGTCCGGGGTCGCGGCAAAGGTCACATCGAGCGCGATCGCATAGTCCGGCGCAACGGTATATGCGCCAACGGTCGCGCCGCGCGTGCCGAGCTCCTCCTGCGTTGAGATGAGACAATAGAGGTCAACGCTGAGGTCCTTGCCCGCGAGTTCTTCCATCGTTTTGAGGATGATGGAGACGCAGGAGCGGTCATCGAGCGATTTGCCGCAGAGAATGTTCTCCATCAGCTCGTTCACGCCGCCAGCATAGACGACAGGCGTGCCGAGCGGGACTTTTTCCACGGCTTCTTCCTGCGTGAGGCCGACGTCGATAAAAAGCTTGTCCGCGTCAATGGATTTTTCCATTTCCTCGTCTGTGAGCGTATGGACGGGCAGCGTGTCGATAACGCCGAAAATGGGCGGTTCGGTAAGCACCTTCACCTCGCGCGCGGGGAGCATGCGCTGGTCCACGCCGCCGATGGACGAAAAGCGCAGAAAGCCCTCATCATGCCCGGTGACGATAAGACCGATCTCGTCCATGTGTGCGTCAAGCATGAGCTTTTTTGCGTCCGGCTTGCCACAGCGCCTAACGGCAATGAGGTTCCCCATCGCGTCCGTCTTGATCTCGTCAACATAAGGAGCCAGCAGCGCCTGCACACGCTCAAACGCTTTTCCCTCAAAGCCCGCAGGCGAGGGGAGCGCGCAAAGCTCCATGATCATACTCTTCAGTTCCAATCCTGTTTCTTCCTTTCAACTTTTCTGACAATGCGGGATAAAACTCGTTTCGGCCGATGGCTCGGCCGAAACGGTTTGCACCTGCTTTTTATTCGAGGCCGAGCACGATGCTGCGGAACGTGTTTCCGCGCTCGACGAAGTTTTTAAATTTGTCAAATGACGAGCAAGCGGGGGAGAGGATGACGACGTCGCCTTCCTCGGCGCTGTTCGCCGCGGCAAGAACTGCTTCTTTGAAGTCGTCGATCATGTAGATGGGGAGCGTCAGACGGTTGTAGCCCGGCGTGTTGACAACGGCTTCCCGGATGCGCTCGGCGGTCTCACCCGTGAGATAGAGCGCCTTGACGCGCTCGACGATCTCGGTGCCGAGTTCGTCAAAGGGGACATGCTTGTCGTGCCCGCCCGCGATGAGGATGGGCTTTACCTTTGTGAAGCAGCGCAGACCCGCGATCGTCCGTGTCGGGGAGGAGGCAATGGAGTCGTTATAAAACTTCACGCCGTTCCATTCGCGGATGAGCTCGATGCGGTGTGCAACGCCGGGGAAAGTCTTGGCAACGCGGCGGAAAGCGGTGTCCGTGACATAGCCGTCGGTTGCGGCATAGGCTGCCATAAAGTTTTCGACGTTGTGCTTGCCGGGAATGAGAATGCCGGAGGTCGTGTCGATTTCACGGACCTCATAGTTGTGTGCCGAGTAGATGAGCTCGTCGACGCAGAAGCAGCCGGAGGGGACGGAGTGACCATAGGCAAAGTAGCGGATACTGCTCTTGGCCTCGGACGCAAATTCCGGTGTGTGTTCGTCGTCCGCGTTTAAAACGAGACGGCAGTTTTCATCCTGCATTTTGTATATGTTCTTCTTCGCGTCGATGTAGTCTGCAAGCGTCGGATGAACGTCGAGATGATTTGGAGAGATATTTGTGATGACGGCGGTTTCCGGACGGCACTTCATGCTGTGGAGCTGGAAAGAGCTCAGCTCGAGGACCGCAAAGTCCTCCGAACGCATCTTCGGTACTTTGTCCAGTAGCGGCGCACCGATGTTGCCGCCGAGAAAGACCGTGTGGCCGGACTCTTTTAATAATGTAGCAATCAGAGTGGAGGTGGTCGTCTTGCCGTCCGAGCCGGTGACGGCAATGGTATGGCAGGGGCAGACAGCGAAAAAAGCCTCCATTTCGGAAGTGAGAACGCTTCCGTTTTTGACGGCTTCCACCAGTTCGGGCGTGAACGGATGCAGACCCGGTGTGCGGAAAATGACGTCCTCCGTCAGTTCACCGAGGTAATCCGGGCCCAGACGCAGCTTCGCGCCGCGCTCCTGCAATATTTCCGCATCGGCAAATTCAAGAGGCGTCCGTTTGTCGCGGACAGTCACATCGCAGCCGTGGGATAACAAAAGCTCCGTCAAGGGCGCGTTCGAGACGCCGTAACCGACTACAGCGACGCGCTTACCCGTAAGGGAGGCTAGATATTCATCTAAAGTCATGCTTGAACCCACCTTTCAGAGCTATCATTATAACGCTAAATCAGGGCTTTGACAACATCTTTATGACGAACCCTTGCAAGCCGGGACTTTCCGCGTTATAATCTATAAGTATGCTCTGAGTCCGCCGGGGGCGGAAGCCGCACTTACCGCCCCCGTATCTAAAAAGCCCTCGCGCGCTGGCTACCCATACCTATGCCGCCGCGTGAGCATCTGTTCATTTGCAGGAGGAACCCAACATGACAAAACTGTCGCCCTCGATTCTGGCCGCGAACTTCGCGAACCTTCTTCCCGATATCAACGACGTGAAAGCCGGCGGTGCGGAGTATCTGCACGTCGATGTGATGGACGGGCTTTTCGTCCCGAACATCTCCATCGGCGTCCCGGTCGTCGCGTCGCTCCGAAAGGCGACGGACATGTTCCTCGACGTCCACCTGATGATCGACCGCCCGCACCGCTACGTTCAGGCGTTTTGCGATGCAGGCGCGGACCTCGTGACATTTCATATTGAAGCGGACCAGCCGCAGGACATTTACGCCGCTATCAGTACGGTGAAGGACTGCGGCAAAAAGGTCGGCCTTGTTTTAAAGCCCCGGACCCCTTCGGAGCTTCTGCTGCCCTATATCGGCCTTCTTGACATGGTTCTCATCATGACGGTCGAGCCCGGCTTCGGCGGGCAGAGCTTTATGGAGGACCAGCTTCCGAAGATCGCGGCGGTCCGCCGCATGATCGACGGCTTGAAGCCTTCCTGCGAACTTGAAGTGGACGGCGGCGTTGACCCCGTCACAGCGAAACTCTGCAAGGAAGCGGGCGCAAATGTTCTGGTCGCAGGCAGCGCCGTTTTCAAACAGACGGACCGCAAGGCGGCCATCGAAGCCATACGCAACGCATAAAGGAGAAAGCAGTTATGCCGTTTTTCCCGCCCTCCCTTGAAAATCTCATTGATAAATTCGCGTCGCTGCCGGGCGTTGGCAAAAAGAGCGCCCAGCGGCTGGCGTTTCATGTCCTTTCTCTTCCGGATGGGGAGGCGGAGGCCTTTGCACAGGCGATTTTGGACGCGAAGCATTCTGTTCACTGCTGCCCGATCTGCCAGAATCTGACGGATGGGGAACAGTGCGCGATCTGCGCGGATCCGAAGCGCGACCGGAGCGTTATCTGCGTTGTTGCCGAGCCGCGCGATGTCCTGTCCTTTGAGCGCGGACGCGAGTATAACGGTGTTTACCATGTGCTCCACGGCGTCATGTCTCCGCTCAACCGCATCGGACCGGACGACCTTAAAATCGCAGAGCTTGTTGAGCGCGTCGCCGCCGGGGAAGTGACTGAGGTCATCATGGCGACGAATCCGGATACGGAGGGCGATACCACCGCTATGTATATCTCCCGGCTTATAAAACCCTTTGGCGTAAGGGTCACGCGTCTTGCTTACGGTATCCCCGTCGGCTCAAACCTTGAGTATGCCGACGAGGCGACCTTGTCACGCGCGCTTGAAGGCCGGCGCGAAATGTGACGTTTTTCCCCTTGCAATTTAGACAAAAACGTGTTAACATAATTATATAAACTAACCAGAGCCGCTCATCGGGCATATTTCGTTACAGACGGGTGCGACCCGTTTTTTCGTTCCGGCGCAAGCCGGCTGACTTTGGAATTTTGTACGAAAGTACATCTTCATAGATCATAATTGAACAGGGTATCCTTAGGACGATATTCATTATATCCGCGGTGCAGGGCGGTTATAATGCTTTTTGAATGTCCGTGTTTTTGTGTACCCATTTACATTCTGATCGCCTATTTTTTTCATAACACAAAGGAGAATCTCATCCATTATGGCATCAAAACTGAAAATCATTTCTCTCGGCGGACTCAACGAGATCGGCAAGAATCTGACGGTCTACGAGTACGGTGACGATATTCTCGTTGTCGACTGCGGTCTGAGTTTCCCGGATGAGGAGATGTACGGGGTGGACATCGTTATCCCGGACTTCACCTATCTCATCCAGAATAAAAACCGCATTCGCGGCATCGTTCTCACGCATGGACATGAGGACCATATCGGCGGTCTACCGTATCTTCTGCGCGACGTGCAGGCACCGCTTTACTGCACGCGCCTGACTGCGGGGCTCATCAAGCTCAAGCTTGATGAGCACAACCTGCTTGAAAAGACGGAGATCAACGAGCTGGAGGCCGGGCAGAAGTTCCGTGCCGGCTGCTTCGGCGTTGAGCTCATCCACGTGAACCACAGCATCGCGGATTCGGTCGCGCTCGCCATCAAAACGCCCATCGGCATGATCATCCACACAGGCGATTTTAAGATCGACGTCACACCGGTCGAGTCCGGCATGATTGATCTGACACGCTTCGGTCAGCTCGGCAAGGAAGGCGTCCTCATGCTGCTTGCAGACTCCACGAACGTCGAACGACCGGGGCATTCTGAAAGCGAGCGCTGTGTAGGAGCACGCTTTGACCAGCTTTTCAAGGACTGCGACAAACGCATTATCGTCACGACTTTTGCCTCCAACGTCCAGCGTTTGCAGCAGGTCATCAATTCCGCGGCAAAGTATGGACGCAAGGTTGCCGTGACAGGGCGCAGCATGGAACAGGTCATGAAGGTCGCGATGGACCTTGGCTATATGAATGTGCCGGACGGAACGCTTGTTGACATCAACCAGATCAATTCCATTCCGAAGAAGAAACTCGTTATCATCACTACCGGCAGTCAGGGCGAGGCAATGTCCGCACTCTACCGCATGGCGTTTAATGAGCACCGCCAGGTCGAGATCGACGCGGGAGACCGCGTGATCATCTCTGCCTCTGCCATTCCGGGCAACGAAAACACCATCAGCCGCGTCATCAACGAACTGTTTATGAAAGGCGCGGATGTCGTCTACGACAAGCTTGAGGGCCTGCATGTCTCCGGACACGGCTGCCGCGAGGACCTCAAAATGATGATGGCGCTGACGCAGCCGAAATTTTTCATGCCTGTCCACGGCGAGCAGCGCCATCTGCGTACACACGCCGAGCTTGCAAAGTCTATGGGCATGGACCCGCGAAGCATCGTTGTCAGCGACATTGGCCGCATCGTCGAGCTTACGCGCAAGAGCGTAAAACTCGGCGGAACTGTCCCGGCCGGCAAGGTGCTGGTCGACGGAACGGGCGTCGGTGACGTCGGCAGCGTCGTGCTCCGCGACCGCCGCCATCTTGCGCAGGACGGCATGGTCGTCGTTGTGATGACTCTTTCGAGTGAGGACGGCGGTCTCATCTCCGGCCCGGATATCGTGACGCGCGGCTTCGTCTATGTCAAAGAGGCCGATGCGCTGATGGAGGAACTCAAGCGCGTCGTCATGGAAACACTGGAGAGCTGCGAAGGACAGCACATCACCGATTGGGCCTCCATCAAGTCAAAAGTCAAGGCGAACCTCTCCGGCTACCTTTATAAGCAAACGAAGCGCAGCCCGATGATCCTGCCGGTCATCATGGAAGTCTGAGCGAACGCAAAAAAACCAGCCGCAGACGCGCCCGAATGCGCCGCCTGCGGCTGGAGGATCTGTCAAAGACGCTGAAAGCGCCTCAAACGGGTATTCCGGACGAAGGTCCGGAATACTGCAAATCTGCACGGATATTTCATAAGCAAGTCATGTGCCCTCTGGTACAAAACGACTGCTTTTTCCGGGTCTGCACTGCGCGGATTTTTGTTCCAAAGGAGCACAGCATGAATATCTCTGTTTTCGATGCCCACTGCGACACCGGCTCGGTGGCGCTGCGCGAGGGGAAAGACCTCTGCAAAAACGACTTACATATTGACTTTACGCGCGCCGCGGCGTTTGGCCGTTACGCGCAGGTCTTTGCCGTCTATGTCAGACGGGAATTCGGCAGTTTTGAGGATATGGACTACGCAAAGGATCAGGCATCCTCCGTTCTTGTGCCGAAGGCGGACGCGCTTTTGTCGTTCATCCTATCCGAGATTCGCAGAAACGCAGAGCTTGTGTCTCTGTGCCGGACTCCGGCGGAGATCCGCGCGGCAAATGAGTCGGGAAAAATCGCGGCGCTTCTCTCGGTCGAGGGCGCGGAGCTTCTGGGCTGCGATATCGGGACGCTCAGATATGCCCATGAACGGGGCGTGCGCATTGTGAATCTCTGCTGGAACTATGACAACGCCCTTTGCGGGGCGGCAAACGGTGTGAGCGGCAGCGGACTGACGCAAAAGGGCCGCGAATTTGTAAAGACCATGCAGGAGCTCGGCATGGCGGTCGACCTTTCCCATGCTTCGGAGCGGACTTTCTGGGACGTCTGCGAGATCGCGGAAAAGCCACCCTTTGCGAGCCATTCGGATGCGAAGACTCTTTGCGACAACCCGCGCAACCTGACGGACGCGCAGTTTTTGCAGCTCATCAGAATGGGCGGAGCAGCGGGCTTGAATCTGTACCCTCTTTTCCTCGATGAAAACGGCGACGCGGACATTGAGACCCTTGTGCGCCATGCAGAGCATTTTTTGTCGCTTGGCGGTGAAAAGACCCTTTGCCTCGGCGGCGACTGGGACGGCGTTGATTACCTGCCCCATGGACTTACCGGCATTGAAAGCTGCGGCGAGATCTACGAGGCGATGTTGCGGCGCAACTGGAAAGAGGACCTCGTCCGCGACATATTTTACAACAACCTCTTTGCTTATTTGGAGAAAGTGCTGTGAACATTCAGATTTTTGGAAAATCAAAATGCTTTGACACAAAAAAGGCCGAACGCTATTTCAAGGAGCGGGGCATCAAATTCCAGAGCATCGATCTGCCGCGCTACGGCATGCGCCCGCGCGAGCTGGAAAGTGTCGTTGCCTACGTGGGCTTGGAAAATCTCATCGACCCAAAGGCGCGGGACGCGGAGCTTGTGAAATACCTCGCCTATGACCGCGACAAGCTCCAAAAGCTGCTGGACGACCCCTCGCTCATCAAAACGCCCATCGTCCGAAATGGCAAAAAGGCTACTGTCGGCTTTTGTCCGGATGTGTGGAAGACCTGGGAATAAGAGCACCAATAAGTTTACATAATCAAATACATAACTGGAGGTAAAGACATGGCTTTTAAATGGACAAATGATTTGGCGACCGGCAATGCGACCATTGACGGGGAACACCAGAAGCTGATCAAGGCGGCGGACGATCTGGTAGAAGCCTGCTCGCAGGGCAAGGGCAGACAAGTGATCGAAGATGCTGTGGTGTTTCTTGTGAACTACACGAAAACGCATTTCGCGCACGAAGAGGAACTCCAGCAGAAGAGTAAGTTTCCGGCCTATCAGGCGCACCGGGCCTGGCACCAGGGCTATATCAAAAAGATCGAAGGCGTTGCGGCCAAGCTCAAGTCGGATGGAGCAACCATCGCCATGGTTGCGGAAGTCAATGCCGCCGTCAGCGAACTGATCACCCATATCAAGACCATGGATGTAAAGATCGCGCAGCACATCAAGAGCGCCCAGTGACGTCCTGATCCCGGACAAAAAAGAGACTGCCAAAAGGCAGTCTCTTTTTGCTATCAAAGGCTTAGTCCATTACATAGGGAAGCAAAGCGACCTGACGAGCACGCTTGATGGCCTCCGTGAGCTCGCGCTGATGCGCGGCGCAGGTGCCGGTCGTGCGGCGGGGCAGGATCTTGCCGCGTTCGGAGAGGAAGCGGCGAAGCTTTGCCGTGTCTTTGTAGTCGATATATTCGCTCTTGTCCGCGCAGAACTGGCAAACCTTTTTACGCTTGCGGTTCTTATTGTTGCGGTTATCGCGGCTGTCGCGATTATCTCTATCGTTCATTAAGGTTATCCTCCTATCTCGATTTTTTAGAATGGCAGGTCGCCGTCGCCCTCCGGCATTTCGGTGAAGCCGGAGCTTCTGCCGGGCTCGCTCTGCTGAGAGCGCTGGGGCGGAACGTCGCGGTAACCTGAATCGGAGCCGTCACGCCGCTTGCTCTCGCCGAAGTAGACGTTGTCTACCACGACCTCGGCGCTACGGCGCTTGTTGCCCTCCTTGTCCTGCCAGTCGCGGATCTGCAGACGGCCGGTGACGACCGCCATGCTGCCTTTCTGGAAGTACTTGGAGACGAACTCGCCTGTCTGCCGCCATGCGACACAGTCGATGAAGTCGGTCTGCTTTTCTCCGCCGTCCTTGGGCGAAAAATCGCGATCCACGGCGAGAGAGAAAGAAGCGACCGGCGTCCCGGCAGACGTATAGCGGAGTTCAGGGTCGCGGGTGAGACGGCCCATCAATGTGATGTGGTTGAGCATGCTGCCGCCTCCTTATTCCGGGCGAACGGTGATCAGACTGCGGATGACGCTATCGGTGATACCGAGAATACGGTCAAGTTCCGCAGGGAAATCGGGAGAGGATGTGAACTTGACGAGCACATAGTAGCCTTCCTGGAGATAGTTGATCTCGTAAGCGAGCTTGCGCTTGCCCATGATCTCTGTCTCATCAATTGTACCATTCTGCTCGATCAGTGCCTTGAACTTCTCAACGACGGCGGTTGTGTCCTCCTCGCTGAGGTTCGGGTTGATGATGTACATCAACTCATACTTTTCGGTTGTCTTTGCCATGATTGCACCTCCTTCTGGACAAATGGCCCCCACAACAGGAGCAAGGATAGCTCACCAGAACTGGCAAGCTATCCTATTATACACGAAAATCTTGAATTGTCAAGAATTTTGCGGATATTGCACCTTTTTTGCTTACGCTAAGCCGAGCGTAATGATGGCCATTTGGTAAACTTCCTCAGCGTCGCAGCCACGGGAGAGGTCGTTGATCGGCGCGTTGAGTCCCTGAAGGATCGGACCGTAGGCGGCATAACCGCCGAGACGCTGTGCGATCTTGTAGCCGATGTTGCCGGCTTCGATGTTCGGGAAAATGAAGGTGTTTGCCTGACCGGCGACCGGGGAGCCCTTGCACTTCTGCGCGGCGACGACGGGGGAGACAGCGGCATCGAACTGGAGCTCGCCGTCGATGGCAAGCGTCGGATCCATGACCTTTGCGCGCTCGGTGGCGTCGTGGGAGAGAGCGACGGTGCCGCCCTTACCGGAGCCCTTGGTGGAGAAACTCAGAACGGCGACCTTCGGGTCGATGCCGAAGATCTTTGCGGTCTTTGCGGTCTCGATAGCGACCTCGGCGAGCTTGTCCGCAGCGGTAACGGTGACGTTGCCTTCCTTATCCTTGGAGTCTTGATAGTCAATATTGACCGCGCAGTCGCCCATGACGAGCTTTTCGTCGCCCTTGACGAGCAGGAAGCAGGAGCTTACGAGATGTGCGCCGGGCTTTGTCTTGACGATCTGGAGTGCCGGACGGATGGTGTCCGCGGTGGAGTAGGTGGCGCCGCCGAGCAGGCCGTCCGCCTTGCCCATTTTGACGAGCATGGTGCCGAAGTAGTTGCTCTTTTTGAGTGCTTCGCGGCATTCGTATTCGGTCATCTTCCCCTTGCGGAGCGCGACCATCTCGCTGACCATGGCATCAAATTCCGGATAGTTGTTCGGGTCTGCAAAAGACATGCCTGTGAGGTCGAAGCCGCCCTTTGCAGCGGCCGCTTTTATCTTTTCGGGATCGCCGCAGAGCAGCACATCCATGATGCCGTCTTTCGTCAGACGGGTGGCTGCCTCAAGAATGCGGGCATCCTCGCCTTCGGTGAAGACAATCGTTTTTTTGTTTGCTTTGAGTTTGCTGATGATTTCATCAAACATATGTCGTTCCTCCAGTATAGATATGATACTCGAAGCATTATACACCCACTTCGTCAAAAAACAAATAGAAAAGTAATTTTTCCTCCATTTTTCCGGATTTATAAAATCCGCTTGCAGTTCGAGGTCAAAAGAACTATAATAAAATTTATTACATTTAAGGAAACAGCACACTATGCACGGAGCATTATGTACGGAGAGGCGGTCCATTATGGCAGATGAATGGTATGAGGGCGCAAGCTTCAATCGGATTTCTACATTCCGCTTTGGGGACTGCGACCCACAAAAAAACGCAACGCTCTACTCGCTGATGAAGCTCCTCTCGGAGCTAGCCTGCGACGATTATGAAGGGAGGGGACTGGGCCACGCCGTTTTGAAAAAACGGAGTCAGGCCATGCTGGTTTCACGCCTTGCTCTCCAGATCGAGCGGATGCCGGTCTACGGGGAACGCGTCATCGCCTCGACCTGGGAGCGGATGATAAAAGGTCCTTTCTTCTATCGTGAGTATGAGATCCGAAAAGAGGACGGTCAGCTTCTTGTTTCCGGTTCCAGCCTTTGGACGCTTGTGGACCCGGAAGTCAGGGAAATTCTGCGACCGGCCCGGCTCGTGGGCGGAAACCGTGAGCTGGACCCGCGCAAGTCCGCGTGTCCGGACTGCCGTCGGCTCAAAAAGCGCGATGACCTCACGCCGCTGGGAGAGCGACCCGTTTACTGGTCGGATCTCGATGCGAACGGACATGTCACGAACGCGGTCTACGGCCGCATCGCAACAGACTTTCTGCCGGAACAACTCCGTGGGCGAACGCTTCACAGCTTTACGATCAACTTTAATCTTGAGGTCCACCCGAACGAAACGCTTCAAATTCTCGGCGCAGAGTCCTCCGAAGACAGTTACTTTGAGCAGGGCGTCACGGGAAACGATACGCATTATCTTTGCGAATTCAAGTTTTAAACAGAACAATATAATAATGTATACATCTTGCTTTTTCAGAAAATCGTTTATGTAACAATGCTTGATCAGGGGGAGATCGATCCGGTCGGTTTCCCCCCATTTTCAAGAAACAGCCGGTGGGAAAAATTTAAAAGGATCCAACGCCGCCGCAGCGCATTCGCGCCGCGGCGGCGTTTTGTGTCGGATGTGAGGAGAACGAATGGGATAGCCTGTAATTCAGTCGAACGAAAATTTGCAAGAAAATTTGCATTATGGCATCAATTATTACAAAAGAGAACAAAATAGTAACAGAAATCTTGATATAAACTACTAAAAATAACGTTAATAAAATAACTATCATTGACATAAGATGGAGCGATTTGCTAGTATAAGCGGCGTGCCACAAGAAAATCAAAAAAAGTGGGACGAAATTTGCAAATTAGGTCAATAATAAGCCCATAAGTGGGGCGCATACGGCAGCAACACGCACGGGCAAAAACTTGCGATGACCAAAACGTATTACGACACTATTTGCAATTTGTTTGCAATTATAATTGCACATGCGTTGGCGGGACACGCCACGCAAATCGAAAGCTTCTGAAAAGGAGGTCTGAAAATGAAAAGGATACTGACACTGATCCCGGCGATCGCGATCGCGTTTGTGGTGAGCGGGCACGCAAATGCGGCCTATGACCCGAACATAGACTATGCACAGGAGATGGTCAAGGCCGCGGCAGTCGGCGATTACGCTACCGGTACGGCGGCGGAAGCGGCTCGCAACGAGAAGATCGCGGCGATGGGTCTTTCCGAGCAGCCCTGCACATTCAACGACCTGATGCTTCTATCAAAAATCATCTACGCGGAGGCCGGTTCGGAATGGCTCAGCGACGAGTGGAAGATGTCTGTAGGCGAAGTCGTGCTCAACCGTGTTGCCAGTCCGGAATTCCCGAATACGATTGCGGAGGTGCTGGCGCAGCCGGGGCAGTATTACGGCGCGAATAGCCGGTATTTCAACAATCTGATCCCAAGTGAGCGCTGTGCAAGGTGCGCGATGCGTCTGCTCAATGGCGAGCGCATTCTGGAACCGTCCGTCGTTTTCCAGGCAAACTTCCGCCAGGGCGGGGGCGTACAGACGGCGTACTATGATAAAGCGCTCGGCTGGACGTACTTCTGTTACAGCAGCAAAAAATATCTCTACACATGAAATGGCCGAAGCGCCCTCCCCGGAACGGGGAGGGCGCTTCGCTTTTCCATCATCAATAGATGTCTTGAAGGACCTGGTCGGGAGGCGTTTCCAGAAGCTGCGGATTTTTCATGTAGTATTTCATGTATTTGAAGCAGCCTGCGAGATAGAAACCGTCGCAGATACGTTCATCGATCGTTATGCGGTAGTCGATGTATTTCTTTTCGATCGGACGGCCAAAGTCATCCATCTCAACGCCGTGACGCTTCGCGCCGAAAGCGATAAAGACCGGCAGCGTGCCGAAATTATAGATGTGGTGGTTGACCGGCGGAATGCCGATGGAGCCGAGGTCGGTGACGATCATGGAACCATGAAAGGGACTGATCTCAATAAGACCGTTTGAAAGCCAGCCGAAGTAGTCAAGAAACTTGAGAATGTCAACCGCGAAATTGACAACGAAACGGGGAAAGTGCGAGAAGAATTCGGCAAACTTATCCGTGCCGTTCACTTCGGCGTTTGCTTTGACCTCATCAACCTGTTCGTTGATCTTGCGATAGACATCGTAGACGGTGTCCGAAGGAGAGAAATGGACCTTGATGGAAGTTTCCTCCGCGTCGTCCGACATGGCTTTTTTGACAGTCATGAGGACGGTGATATCGTTGTGCGCGTAGACGCGCTGGCCCGCCACGAAACGGTTGAGTGCCGGACGATTGGCAACCGTACGGACATAGGCCGCGATTATGAGGTGCAGCATGCCCATGCCCTTATAGCCGTTTGACCGCTGCGCCCGCAGCCAGCGGTCGATATCTGTGATTTCAACGCTGTCTGCAAAAAAAATCTCCGCGTCATTGCGCTGACGCATGAAAAACGGGGTAAATTTATTGTAAGCGGGGAAAGAACGGATGAGCCGCCCGTCCCTGCGGTCACCGAATCTGCGCTTGTATGCGTTTTGAGCCATTGCGAATTTCCCTCCTGATGCTTTATCTCATCGCTTTACAAAGTGACATTATAAATGAAATGTCGCGCTTTCGCAATAGAAAACGACCATATTTCGCAGAACTCGCGCAAAATAGTACCGCGGAGAACGGCATTTACGGCCAAAGAAATTCCTTAACGCACCGAAAAACCAGAGCGTCAGCGGACAAAACACGCTCAAGACTTCCCTTTGTGCGAGGACTGTGGTAAAATGGCTCCAAAACGGCTTTGCGGTCATGGCGGTATCCCCGGTGGGATCAAACAGTCACGCATGGCGGAGGAGGATTCCTTTTGGACTGGGAAACACTGAAAAATGAATGTCTGAACTGCAACAGATGTGCACTGGCGGAAACGCGGACAAATGTCGTCTTTGGCGTCGGCGCGCAGGACGCGGAGGTCCTTTTTATCGGCGAAGGGCCGGGCGAGCAGGAGGACCTCAAGGGGGAACCCTTTGTGGGCCGGGCCGGAAAACTGCTCGACGACATGCTCGAAATGATCGGACTGGACCGTTCAAAAATATATATCGCCAATATGGTCAAGTGCCGCCCGCCGCAGAACAGAGATCCGCTGCGTCTCGAAACAGAAGCCTGCATGCCTTGGCTGCGGGAGCAGACAAGGCTGATTTCCCCCAAAATCATTGTCTGCCTCGGACGGATCGCCGCGACCGCGATCATTGATGAGAATTTTAAGATCACGCGCGACCACGGTCAGTGGTATGAGCGCGGCGGCATCAAAATGATGGCGCTGTATCACCCCGCCGCCCTGCTGCGCGACCCGCGCCGCCGCCCGGAGACCTTTGTTGATCTCAAGGAGCTTCAGCGCGTCATCGGCGAGTGCTGCGACCACACCCCTTGATCTGCGAACCGCCTCCGTTTCCGATACTTTCCGCTGGGTGGGAAAAGATTTTTGGATTTAATAGTTTTGAAACAGCATCCTTGTTTTTTTCGTAACATCTTTCTGTTACTATAAAACTGCAAGAGAGTGTTGCACTTTTTCATTTTCTCCTCATCCCATTCGATAAGCAATCGGCAAACGGAATGTCGCACCGTTTGCCGATTTCTTATTTTAAAATTCGACAAAACACGCGGCATGAAGGTCGGATAATTGCGGGAGAACTGCTCAAAATGCTAAGAAAACCATTTGCGAACCGGAAAGGAAAAACACATGCACAGAAAAGGATTTTTGCGTACCGCGGCGCTTGTTACGGCGCTGAGTATTCTTTTAACGAGCTTTGCGCTCGCGGATGTACTGGGAGAGCTCATTCAGGGGCACGACACCTATCTCGGCGCGGGGATGGAGCTTTCAAAAGGCGTCTACTGGACAGGCTCGGATTACCAGACGGAAAACTACATAGAGTACACGCCCTCATCAACGGTCTATCCCGTCGTTGTGTCGGGATCCAAGGTCTGCAATTACGGCAGCTATGCCTCAATGGCAAAGCTTTTGGAAAATGAGGGCAAACACGTTATCGCAGGCATCAACGGCGACTACTTTGTCGTCGCCACGAGCGAACCGTTGGGTATCGTTGTGCAAAACGGCGTTCTGCTCTCTTCGGATGCCGGACACTACGGCGTTGGTTTCACAGCGGACGGGCAGTCGATTTTCGGCCGGCCGGCGCTGAGCCTTGCGCTGCGCATCGGCGGAACGGACTACGGCATCAGCGCCGTCAATAAAACGCGCAACGCCGGCGAAGCCGTGCTCTACACAGACGCCTATTCGAGCAACTACAAGACCAAAAACACCGGCGAGGGCGTGGACATCGTCTGCTCCATTGACGGTCCGCTCGGTATGTCCTGCACCCGCACGCTGACTGTTGAAAGCATCAATACCGCCGGCGGTGCACAGACGATCCCGCAGGGCAAAGTTCTTCTGAGCGTTTCTTCAACGGTCAGCGAGGCGCTGATGAATGCGATCAAGTCCGTGGGCGAGGGCACACAGATCGGGCTCACGATCTCCTGCCCTTCCGGCTGGGAGAACGTGCGCTATGCGCTGGGATCACTCTATAAGCTCGTTACGGACGGCAAAGTTGAATCCGGCCTCGACAATACTCCCGCGCCGCGCACCGCCGTCGGCAAAAAGGCAGACGGCTCACTCGTCTTTTATACCATTGACGGCCGTCAGAGCGGCCACTCGGTCGGCGTATCCATGACAACGTTGGCAAAACGCATGATCGAACTCGGCTGCACAGAGGCGACCATCATGGACGGCGGCGGTTCGACAAGTCTCAACGCCATCTACATCGGCGACAGCTCCGCTTCTCAAATCAACAGACCGTCAGACGGCAGGCAGCGCTCCGTTTCGAACTATATCATGCTCGTGACGGACGCAAAGCCCACCGGACGCGCATCCCGTCTTGCCCTCTACCCCCTCAATACGGAATTGCTGCTCGGCGCGAAGAGCGCGTTTGTGCTCAAAGCCGCCGACGATAATGGCTATGCCGCGGCGCTTGATCAATACGTGGAACTCGGTGTGACCGGCGACGTTGGCACGATCGACGTATCCGGTGCGTTTACCGCGACCGCGGCCGGCAGCGGTACGGTGACGGCCTCCGCAGACGGACTCACAGGGGCCGCTGTGCAGGTCCGCGTAACGGCAACGCCCGACAGCATTACGGTCAAAAACGAGGGGACGGGTAAGACAGTCAGCTCCCTTGCCGTTTTGACCGGCACGACGATCCCGTTGACGGCCTCCGCAATGCGGAACCATCTTGCTCTGATTTCCCAGGACACCTGCTATACCTGGGCCGTCTCGGGCGGCGCCATCGGCACGATCAGCGCCGACGGGACCTTTACGGCGGGCGACTGCGACGCGAGCGGGAGCATCACCGTCACGGCGGGGGAAAAGACCGTTTCCATCCCGGTCACTGTCACGAACCCGGAGAAGTTTGACGATGTCAAAAAGACGGACTGGTTCTATGACGCGGTGAAATTCGCGGGCGACGCGAATATCATGTCCGGCATTGCCGAGCGCACCTTCGCACCGAACCAAGACGTTACGCGTGCAATGGCTGTGATGGTCCTGTACAGACTTGAAAATTCCCCCGAGGTAAGCGCGGTCCAGAGCTTTGCGGATGTCGCGCCCGACGCGTGGTACGCAAAGGCGGTCGCATGGGCCGCCTCAAAGGGGATCGTTCTCGGCGATAGCGGTAGATTCAATCCGGACGCTGCGATCACGCGCGAGCAGCTTGCAGCGATCCTCTACCGCTATTTCGGCTCACCGGCCACGAACGGGACGCTTTCCTCCTTTACGGACGCGGGGAGCGTTTCGAGCTGGGGCGTCACGCCGCTGAGCTGGGCCGTCGAGGCGAAATATATTTCGGGCATGACGGCGACGACGATCGCGCCGGGCGCGACCGCGACGCGGGCGCAGTTTGCGATGATCCTCTACCGCATGGCCGACTAAATATGCGCACAAAGGGCGCCCCCGTTTTGGCGGGAGCGCCCTTTGAAAAATGCTTGACAGGGCGCGGAGAACGTGCTATTATGTCATAGCGCTCCAAAGACAGCAGGTGGCTTTTTGCCGTAAGTCCTGCCGAGGACGGCTCTCAATCAAGCTGTTTTGTGTCTTTGTGCCTTTTGGCGCAAAGGCTTTTTCTTTTATGAGCGCAGATCAACCACGGAGGTGAAACAAATGCCTAACGCAAAGGTTCTCAGTGAGAAGCAGGCCATCGTGGCCGAGATGACAGATCGTCTGAAGAATGCCTCAGCCGGCATCTTCGTCGATTACAAGGGCATCACGGTCCTTCAGGACACGCAGCTCAGAAACGAACTTCGCAGCAACGGCGTTGAGTACAATGTCATCAAAAACACCCTGTGCCGCCGCGCGATCGACGAAGTCGGCCTTTCCGAGCTCGACTCTATCCTCAATGGTACGACCGCTCTCGCTACGACGACCGAAGACCCCATCGCGCCTTTCCGCGTGATCGGCGACTACTCCAAGAAGCTTGGCAATGTCCTCACGGTCAAAGCTGGTTTCATGGATGGCAAGGTCCTTTCCCAGCAGGAAATGGCCGAGATCGCTCTGCTTCCGTCCAAGGATGCCCTCTACGGAAAAGTTCTTGGAACGATGCTCGCGCCCATCACCAGTCTGGCTGTCGTGCTCGGCCAGATCGTCGAACAGAAGGGCGGCTCTGTCGAGTCCGCCGAACCCGCAGCGGAATAACTGCGCGGGTCACTCATTAAAACTTAGGAGGAAATTACTATGGCAAGCGAAAAAGTTACCGCTCTGATCGAAGAAATCAAGAATCTCTCCGTTCTCGAGCTTTCCGAACTCGTACACGCACTTGAAGAGACCTTCGGCGTTTCCGCCGCTGCTGTCGCTGCTCCCGCAGCTGGCGCTGGCGCTGCTGCTGCCGCTCCCGCTGAGGAGAAGACCGAATTTGATGTCGTTATGACCGACTTCGGCGCAGAGAAGATCAAGGTCATCAAGGAAGTCCGCGCTATCACCAACCTCGGTCTTGCGGACGCAAAGGCTCTTGTCGAAGCCATCCCTGCAAAGATCAAGGAAGGCGTCAGCAAGGAAGACGCCGAGGCTATGAAGGCTCAGCTCGAAGCCGTAGGCGCAAAGGTCGAACTCAAGTAAGTTCGCATTTTACTTTACAGTTCAAAAAAGCTGCCGCTTCTGCGGCGGCTTTTTTATTTTTTACTCTCCCGGCGGACGACATTTGAGAGCAGCAGAACAGACAGCAGGTTTGGAATTGCCATGAGACCGTTGAGGGTGCTGGAAATGCCCCAGACGAGCGATAGGTCGCAGATCGCGCCGAGAACGGCGGCAGCCGCGAAAGCTGCTTCGTAGGGCTTCTGCGCGGCGTGACCAAAGAGATATTCCGCGCAGCGGCAGCCGTAAAACGACCAGCTCAAAATGGAAGAAAAGGCAAAAAAGACGATGCATACCGCAATCAGAACCCCAGCCGTAGTGCCGCCGAAGGAACTTGAAAAAGCGCTGATGGTCAGCGGCGTACCGGCATCCTGACCGTAAGGGATCGCAACCCCGCTGGTGAGAATTGCGAGAGCCGTCAGCGTGCAGATAACGATCGTGTCGGCAAAGACCTCAAAAATACCGAACAGTCCCTGCCTCGAGGGCGAAGTCTCGCTTGTCGAAGCGTGTGCGATAGGCGCAGAGCCGAGTCCTGCTTCGTTGGAAAAGACGCCTCGCCCGACGCCGAGCCGCAGCACCTCCCGCATACCGATGCCCGCCGCGCCGCCAAATACCGCACGCGGATCGAAGGCGCCGGCGAAAATCGCATGGAGAGTCCCTGGCAGCGCGCTGCCGTGTGTGATGATCACTGTCAATACGCCGGTGATGTACAAAAGACTCATCGTGGGGACGACGCGTTCTGCGAGAGCACCGATGCGGCTCACGCCGCCCAGTAGCGCGAGGGCGGCGGCTGCGGCGGTGAAGATTCCAACGGTGAGCCGGACGGCGAAGTCCGGGACCGCGCCCGGGGCAAGGGTCTCGCCCAGAAATGCGGCGGCCCCGGCCATCGAGTTTACTTGTGCGAGATTACCGATACCGAAGGCGGCGAGCATCCCAAAGAGAGAGAAGAGGACAGCGAGCGGCTTCCAGCGCGTGCCAAGCCCGTTGACGATGGTGTACATGGGCCCACCTGCCCATTCGCCGTTTCGCTTTTCGCGGAAACGCACTGCGAGCAGAACTTCCGCGTATTTTGTTGCCATTCCCCAGAAAGCCGAAAACCACATCCAGAATATGGCGCCCGGTCCGCCAAGCGCAA